>DCTZ01000042.1 GCA_002329485.1 Caryophanales bacterium UBA1427
GGTAGGTGGCAAACTCCGGTTATAACATAAAAATAAAAATTTGACAATTAAAGATTACAAACAAGTCAAATTTTTTTGTTTTTTTAAAGCACGAACGAGGATTTGTGTCACGGCCAAAACCGGAACTGCAATTAACATGCCAAAAATTCCGAGGATTTCCCCGAAAAAAGCCAGCGAAAAAACCACCAAAATAGGGTGGGCTTTAATGTGATGACCCTGAATTTTCGGGGTCAGAAAGCTGCTTTCGATGAACTGAATAATTACGATTACGATTAACGATCTAAGTGCATGATTGAAAGAAACCGTCAAAGCGCCCACAAAAACAATCACACCCCCAATATAGGGTCCGATATAAGGAATTATGTCAGTAAAACCGACAATTAAGCCCAAAACCAAGGCATAATCAAGGCCGACAATTTTAAAACCCAAAGCTGCCAACGCCGATAAAATGACGATAATCCAAAAAACCCCGCGAAAATAAGCCTGCATCGTATCCTTCAATTCAATCAGCAACAGCCTTCTTTTCAGCATGGCAGACCCGGAAGATTTTTCCCTCAGCCAGTTTTCGATTTTATCGAAATCAAGCAAAAAATAAACCGCCAGCATCGGACTGATAACCAAAACGAAAAAATATGAAAAAGTCCTTTGTAAAATCCGCGCAAAATAATCTAAAAATGCCTGCAGATTATTTAAAATTAGCGATTCGATATTTTTCGGGGTGGGACGTAAATTTTCGGGCAAAAAATCCAGATTTTCCGAAGCGTTATCCAATATATCGCCGATACGGGCAATATAACGGGGGATATTTTCCATAATCGCTCCGATTTCCGAAATCAAGATCGGGACGATAAAGGCAAACAAACCGGCGATGACAAAAAGACTAAAACATACCACTACAAAAACGCTTAATTTCCGCGGAATTCCCTGTTTGTTCAAATAATTGACTAAAGGATATAAAATAAAAGCAATGACAAAGCCGATAATAAAAGGCAAGACAACCCGGAAAGCAAATTTCAAAACCACAACTATGCCCGGAAGCAACAAATACAATAAATAAACGGCGATTAAAGCTAAAACGATCATTATCAGGCGGCGCATTTTTTGGTCCATGATTATTACCTCATCCTATTTTATGAATGATTGCACCGTTCTAAACACGAAAGTAAAAAAAGTTCATTCAGGGAATGAATGAACTTGATTTAAAGGATAGAAAAATATGAATTATTTATGGATGAGAGTTTTTGCGGTGCGAACCATTTGGGCAGTATAGCTCATTTCGTTATCGTACCAAGCGATTACTTGGACTAATTGTTTGCCATCTGCTTCAAGAATAGTTGTTCCAAGGGCATCGAATAAAGCGCCGCAAGTCATACCGATGACATCGCTGGAAACGATTGGATCTTCGGTATAGAATAAGAAATCGCTTTGCGCTTCTTTCATTGCTTGGTTGACTTCTTCGACGGTAACCGGACGGGCTGGTTCCCAAATCAAATCGACTACGGAACCGGTAATTGTCGGAACCCGTAAAGCATTTCCGTCAAGTTTGCCTTTCAATTCTGGCAATACTTCACCGACAGCGATAGCTGCACCGGAAGTTGTCGGAACGATATTGGCAGCAGCTGCGCGAGCGCGACGGGAATAGATGCCTTTCTTATGCGGTCCGTCCAAAACATTTTGGTCAGCAGTGTAAGCATGAACGGTAGTCATAAAGCCTTTTACGATACCAAATTTCTTATTTAAAACGTCAGCAACCGGCGCCAAGCAGTTTGTTGTACAAGAAGCGGCAGAAATAACTTGTTCTTTTCCAGTTAATTTATGGTCATTTACGCCGTATACAACAGTCATATCAACACCTTTGGCAGGAGCAGAGATGATAACTTTTTTCGCACCAGCATTAATATGCGCCATTGCTTTATCTTTTGAAGTAAATACGCCAGTACATTCAAACACGACATCGACATCGAGTTCTTTCCACGGCAATAATGACGGATCTTTTTCGGCACTTACTTTGATTTTTTTGCCATCGACAACGATGGAATCTTCGGTAAATGACACCTCATGTCCGTGATAACGACCTTGGGCAGTATCGTATTTTAACAGATACGCCAAGTCTTCTGCTTTAGTTAAATCATTAATTGCAACAATGTCAAAATCTTCGGAACCAAACATTAAACGAAAGGCTAAACGTCCAATGCGGCCAAAGCCATTAATTGCTACTTTTACAGCCATTTTATTTTCCTCCTAAAAATGTATTCTTTACATTTATTATTGTATCACTTTTCGTTTAAATATTCAAATATTTAGAATATGAAAACGTTTCTCTTATTTTCATTTTTTTATGGGAAAAACCGGTATTTTTTCTTAAGATTATTTAAAAATCTAAAAAATTTTAGCTTACTTTCTCCATTTTTTACTCTTGATTGTAAATTATTCCAACTCTATTATTATGCAAAGTTTACATTATTGACACAAAAAAAGGGGATTTTACTCCCCTTATCAGGTTTTTATGAAACCATCGGTGAATGCTTAAAAACTTATGATTAATGTCAATTGTTTCATAAA
>DCTZ01000036.1 GCA_002329485.1 Caryophanales bacterium UBA1427
CACCATTTTATTATTACTTAAAGGAGGAATGCATGAAAAAAGAAATTTTGAATCTGTTGGAACAAAAAAACTATGTAGAGATCAAAAAAAACTTGGAATCTCTAAATAGTGCGGATGTTGCAGAAATACTGGAGGAGTTTGATACCAACATCCAATTACTGATTTTTCGGTTATTGCAAAAAGACCAAGCAGTAGAAGTGTTTTCGCATCTCAGCCCAGTTACCCAAGAAAATATAATCACTTCGGCAACCGACAAAGAAATCAAAATTCTCGTGGAAGAATTGTTCTTTGACGATATGATTGACTTGCTTGAAGAAATGCCTGCTCATATCGTCAAACGTATTCTGGCCAATGTGAAAGAAAATGAACGGTCATTGGTCAACCATTTCTTAAACTATCCGATTAATTCCGCGGGCAGTTTAATGACGATTGAGTATGTCGACTTGAAAAAGAATTTAAGCGTCAAGGATGCTTTGGTTCACCTTCAAAAAACCGGTGTCGACAAAGAGACGATTTATACATGTTATGTCATCGATGCCCAAAGAAAGCTGGAGGGTACAGTTTCTTTAAAAGATTTGGTTATCAGCGATGAAAACAAAAAAATCAGCGATATTATGAATGTCGAAGTAATTTCGGTCAATACCCTTGATGACCAAGAAGAAGTTGCGAGAAAATTCAAAAAGTATGACCTAATTGCCATGCCGGTTGTGGACAAAGAGAAAAGACTCGTGGGAATAATTACGGTTGATGATATCATGGATGTCATCGATGACGAAAACACGGAAGACTTCTATAAAATGGCAGCTATCTCCCCAAGCGATGAAAATTATCTGGATACCAGTGTTTTCGGTATTGCCAAACAAAGAATCATATGGTTGTTGATTTTGATGATTTCCGCTACTTTCACCGGCTACATCATCAAGAGTTTTGAAACGGCACTCGCTTCCGTGGTTACTTTGGCGATGTTTATCCCTCAACTCATGGATACCGGCGGAAATGCCGGATCCCAGTCCTCTACGGTAATCATCCGGGGGATTGCGCTTGGAACCGTAAAGTTTAGGGACGGTTGGAAAGTCCTTGCCAAAGAATTTACGGTAAGCATAATTGTCGGTTTGGTTTTGGCAGCGGTTAATTTCTTAAAAATATTCTTCATCGATGGCCTTGGTGTTCAAATATCGTTGGTAGTTTCTTTGACTTTATTTTGCACAGTTATCATTGCCAAAATAATCGGAGGAATTTTGCCCCTTTTGGCCAGCAAAGTCAGACTCGACCCAGCTATTATGGCTAGTCCGTTAATTACAACCATTGTCGATGCCTTGGCCTTGATTATTTATTTTTCCCTGGCCTCGATGATTTTGGGATTATAAATTTTTGAAACAATATTAATATGGTATATTTATCAGAGAAGGTCTATCATTAAAAAATGATAAACCTTTTTTATTAAAATCCTTATAAATTCCAAATAATTTTAAATTATTTTGTGATAGAATAGCGTCAAAGAAGAAAAAGATGAAAAAAGAACACAGATTAATCAGTTGTTTTAACTTGGTGTGTTTCAATTTTTTCTTTTGCACGATATTATCGGCGGTTAGAATTATCCTGATCAAAGTTGGCTGAACCAAGCTGTAAGCGACCTGACCGCTGTCGATTTGATGGCGGATAACTTAAACGATGTATACGCTTTGTTTTCCGTTATGAATATGACTTTATTGAGGAATATTATCCAAAAAGTAAAGGTGCCTTCCGTCAGAATCAGAGTATATCTTTTTACCCTCATTACATGGGTCAGCTCCAGCGGCTTTGCTTTTTTTCCTTTGTCGGAAGGGGGATACGGGGGAACTTTTCGGGACGTTATGCATCATTACGTGGAAACTTTTTCCGCGGTCGGTTTATCCATCGCTTCCCTGATTTTGTTAATCGTGAGAGGATTCAAAAACAAAGAATACCGATTGATTGCCATGGCGCTTGTATCGCTTTTGTGTCAATGTTTGCCGGCTTTTTTTAGCATCTAGGGTTTTAACCTTTCCGCCTGATTTTCTTAATATAATAAGGACTATACGTTTTTGGCAATTCCCGATAGTCAAAAAGATGTTTAGCAAAATTATCGCAAGAAAAGTTCAAATTTAAAAAATGCAAATAAGGAGCAATAACATGATTAAAGTTAGATCATACGAAAACGAAAACGATTTTGTTTTGATGCAGAATCTGATACGAGAAAACTACTTAAAGAGCGGAGAGCAACTTTATCCGAGCCCGGCCGATTTGGAATATTGGCGGTATCTTTACGATGATTCGCCCGACGGTGTGCGGTGGACCCGACTGTGGTTTGATGATGACCATCTTTTGGCTTTTGCCTGGATGAACGAAGAAGCGACGGATTTTGTCTGTCATTATCAACATAAAGATTTGCTGAATCAAATCATTGATTGGTCCGAAAGCGAAAGGTTGAAAGAAAGGAAGAAAAAAATTGTAAACGTCCTGTATATTTTCGATTGCGATCAAAAGAGCGAAACCATTGCCCGGCAAAAAGGTTACCAAAAGAGCGAAGTGTTCAATTACTACGGTAAAAGAGACTTAGCCGAACCAATCCCTCAAGTTAAATTGCCTGAAGGATATTTCATCAAAAACATCGAAACGGAAGCCGAAATCGGAAAACGGGCGGAAATGAACGGGCTTGCGGGTAACGAGGTAACGGCGGAAAAAAACCGATTCTTTATGGCAAAGGCAGCCAATTATCGGCAGGAACTGGATTTGCTGGCTGTTTCACCAAGCGGGGAAACAGCCGGTTTCTGCACAGTGTGGTTTGACAGTGTAAGCAAAGTCGGTTTGTTTGAACCATACGGGGTTGATGTAAATCATTTAAGAAAAGGAATCGGAAAAAGCCTGTTGTCGGAAGGAATGTCCAGGCTTTTGGCGCTTGGCTGCTCGGCGGTTTATGTGACCCATGCGGGGCTCGATTCCGAGGAAATCGACCCGGCTCTTGCTCTAAATGAAGCGGTAGGATTTAAGAAAGTTGCCAACAATTATCTGTGGTATAAACAGCTTAAGTAGGCTAATCGGCTCTCCCAAGGTCTATAAAAGTTGTGTTTTTAAGCCCCAGATGGGCTAAGAACAAAAATCAGGGGTTTTAATTTTTTAAGTGCATTTTTTTAATTATGATATAATTATGGCATAGGTAACAAAAGAATGAAAAAAGTCGAGGTAGGGAAATGAAAAAAAGGAAATGGATTATTAAACTCAAAAAAGTTGTATCATCACAGATTTTTACCGTTGTAATTTCTTTAATTATCATTCTGGTAATTGTGCAATTAAATATAGTTAAGAGCGATTTATCCGAACTGATAAAACTTAATATTGTCTTAAGCGTGGGAATTGTTTCGGTAGTATCCTGGTTAATTCAATTGATTGAACAATTTATTGAAAAGAGAACGGAAGAAAAACTGAAACTTAACGATAACACCGAAGAACTAAAAAAGATTTATGTCAAAGAAAAATTGCATGAAATAGGCGGACAAGAAACACCTTTGGTTGTTTGCATTCCCCAGACAGCAAAAATCAGCCTTACTTTAAGTTCGGAACTATTTGCTTTGGATCCGCGCATAATTGCCAATATGAATTCCATCATGAACTCGCATCGGAATTCCAAATTTGACAACAAACCTATTTTGAGAGTAAATGATTTAATCTATGATCCGAACAGTTCAAGTTATCAATTGATTGTCAGTCCCTCGGATCAATACAATACGCTTTTGACCAATAAAGCAATGGATGCTTCCATTGTCAAGCACGTAACGGTAAGAGACCTTTTTGAATACGGACCACGGCTTTCTTCTTTTAAACAATCGAAACTGGCCAACGGCGTGGGGTTATGCGTGCTTGCGCAAACAAGCGACGGTTATTTTTTATTGCTCAGAAGAACCGATAAGAATCCGACCGGGAAGAATATTGCGGGCTCGTGCTTCAGTATTTTATATGACAAATATACGGATAGCCATAGAAGCGACTATCAGAACAATCCGGATTTTTACGAATATGTTTTAAAACAATCGATTTACCGCGGAATCGCCAATAAACTTTGCGTATTTAATGAAGACCAATATGATGAAAAGGCCATCGATTTGAAAAATGCCAAATTATTGGGAATGGTTCGCAATTTAATCGAAGGCGGAAAACCGGAATTGGTTTATTATTACCGATTATCTCAGAAACTGGACGAAGTCAAAGCGGCCTTCAAAAATAATAAAAAGAAAAAAAGCGGTGTGAAAAAATTAATCTATTTTACCAAAGAAGAGGTTAAATACGTCAAACCGAATAAAATTTGTCTGAATAAGAAGCGATATGAATTATCGGTTGTAACCAGTTATGCAATTGATGAAGCAATAAAATCGATAACAAATTTGGCTGAATTAAATAAAACAAAGAAAGGAGCAAATGATGATGACCAAATTTGAAAAAGCTATGAAATTAATCGAAGAACGGTGCGGGAATGACAAAGAGGAAATAATTGCCCTTGCTACGATTTCCTTGCCAGCGGGTGAGGAAGTGAAACCCCGTCCGGCGGTAAGAATGGTAAGTTCTTACTATGAAGACGGAGTTTTCTATGTTTCGACCGACGCTAGAAAAAATAAAATGTTGCAAATCGCCCAAAATAATGAGGTAGGAGTTTGTGGGTTCGGTTGGTACTCGTTCCAGGGGATTACGGAAAACTTGGGTTGGGTCAAAGACGAAAAAAATGCCAGAATCAGAGAAAAGTTTAAAAAAGTTTTCGAATGGTTTGATCAGGATGGGGACGAAGACAATCCCAATTCCATCGTTTTGAAAATCACTTTAACCGAAGGAGTAATTATCGATTTTGAAAAGAAGTACGGGGAGCTTAAGTACGAAGTTGACTTTTTCCATAAAACGGCCGAATAATTCCCTTTACCCCAAACTAGGGTCATTTTAAATTAATAAAGGATATTGGACGTAACCGAAATAAGAACTTGGCAAATTAAGGGGGTAAGCGGATATGTTTCCCAAAGAAATCGAAAGAATTGTTACAGGGCTAAAATTTACCAAGGACGAAGTGGGTTGCAGCAGTGATACCGTATACCTTTTCGAAGACCAATTTGTCTTGAAAGTGTCGGAGGAGGCAGGCCGTTTGCTTAGGGAAAAGGAAAGAAACGACTGGATAACCCGGTTCCTACCCGGACCGAAAAGTGTTTGTTATGTTCGGGAAAACAACAAATATTATTATCTGCGGACTTATTTATCCGGGGACAGTCTGATTTCCCCAAGGTTATTAAACAATCTTTTGGTTTTGGTTGATATTTTGGCAGATGTGGTAAAAAAACTGAGAAGTTTGGACGACAAGGGATGCCCGTTTTATTCCTCTGGTAATTTCGGCAACGACTTTGTTCACGGCGACCTTTGTTTACCGAATATTTATGTCAATTCCAAGAATGAATTTGTTGGTTTTATCGACCTTGAAAATGCCGGCAAGGGCGATAAATGGCATGATTATGCCTGGCTGTTATGGAGCATGGAATATAACCTGAAAACAACCGTGTTCCATGAACTGTTGTTGAAAAAATTGGGTATCGGCTTTGACCGGGAAAAGTATGAAAAGTACATTCCGGAAGGGAACCGAATTAGGTAAAAAATCGCAAAAACAAACGGAGGATTCACATGGATGAAAGATTACGAGGAAAAGGCGACTTTTCGGTGGAAGAAATAATGGCTTTTTCGGCGCGGAAAGATGACTGGATTGATTTGGAGAAAAAATTAAACGAGGATTACTTATTGGAGAAAATAATTATCAAAGACTCGCCCAGCCAAGGGTGGGGAATAAATTAGCGGGTCGGTAAAAACTCTTTGTGCTATGTCCACCCGGAGAAAACTTCCTTGTTTGTGGCTTTTCAGATAACCGAAGCCAAAATGAACGAAATAAAACCATTCTTAAGTGAGTATGCTTGGAAGGTTTGGGAAAACCGTTATCCTTGCGGAAAAGGCGGTTGGATGTGGTACCGTCTAACCGATACCAAGCAGATTGCCGAACTACGGCTGTTATTAAATAACAAAATAAAACCGACAAAAAAGTAAAAGATGTAGATCTAACCTTAAGCGGTGACTTAACCCTCAAAAAATAAAATAAGGATTAATTCAAATGGAATGGAAAGACCTATTCCCCGAACATAAACAGCCGACGATGGCGGAAATATCTGAATATATCGGCGGTTCGTCTAAAGAGCTTTGGGTGTTTCTCATCAGGGGCATGGAAATAACCTAGCGGATAAAACCGAAACTGACATATAGCGGGTGTTCCGGAAAGCCGGGATGGAACGTCAAACTTCAATAAAGCGGTCGATCGTTCGGAACTTTTTATCCCGAAAAAAAGCTTTTTCGGTGAGGTTAATCTTCAGTTACAAACTTGATCCGTTGGTTCAGGAACTTTTACCCCATTTGACTCCATGTGTTGCGGAAATGTATCGGAACGTGGGGGATTACATGAAAATCGGCGAGTGGATGATGCTTTATATCGATTCGGAGGAAGTACTTGGGGATTATCTGAAATTGATTACCGTAAAGCTGATTTCTGGGGAAAATAGCCCGCATTTTGAAATGAAACTGTTGCGAGAAAGGTTTGGCTTTCAAGAGTCAGACTTTTTTGTTTGGCAGAGTATTTAATTATTCCCTTTCTTTATTTTTGATTCTGGGTTATAATATATTAAAAAAAGAGTTATTCATTTTACAGGAGATTACTATGTATGTTTTGACGCTTAAAAAAGGCGAGGAAAAACGGCTTTTGGCGGGGCACCCTTGGGTTTATGCCAATGAAGTCTGGAAAATCGAAGGTCATGATAAGCAGGGTAGTATTGCCAAGGTGCAAAGCTATGAGGGAAAATTAATCGGGTACGGCTATATTAACCATGCGTCCAAAATCATTGTCCGTTTGCTTTCCCGCGACGAAACTACGATTGACCGCACATTTTTTTATAATCGCATCAAACAGGCGAACGATTATCGAAAAAGCTTAGGCTATAACAATAATTACCGAGTGGTTTTTGGCGAATCCGATTTGCTTCCGGGACTGATTGTCGACAAATACGGCGATTACCTTTCGGTGCAGTTTCTTTCTCTCGGGATGGAAGTTCGCAAAGACCTGATAGTGGAAATTTTGGCGGAACTTTTTCAACCGAAAGGAATTTATGAACGAAGCGATGTTTCCGTAAGGGAAAAAGAAGGTTTGAAAGAAGTAAAAGGACTTCTTTACGGCGAAGTGCCGGCTAAAGTTCTAATCGAGGAAAACAGCCTTAAAATGGAAGTTGATATTATCAACGGCCAAAAAACCGGTTACTTCCTGGATCAGAAAGAAAACCGGGACAATTTAAAATATTATGTAAAAGGAAAAACGGTACTTGATTGTTTTTGCAATGTCGGTGGCTTTTCGCTTTGCGCAAGCAAATACGGAGCAACGGAAGTAACAGCTCTTGACATCAGCATGGATGCACTTGAACAAGTCAAGCGAAATGCCCAACTGAACGGCTTTACTAATATTACTGCTCTTCAGGCCGATGTTTTTGAACAACTGCGTATATTCAAAAAAGAACAAAAAAAGTTTGACGTGATTGTTTTGGACCCTCCGGCTTTTACCAAATCCAAAGATACCGTAAAAGCGGGTTTTAAAGGTTATCGGGATATCAATATGCTGGCGTTAAAACAAATCAACAAAGGCGGGTATTTGATTACCTGCAGCTGTTCCCAGCATCTGTCTTTAAACCTTTTCTTGGAGATGCTTAAGGAAAGCGTTGCAGCCACAGGGGTCAATGCCAGATTGGTGGAATTAAGAACGCAGGGAAAAGACCATGCGACTCTCATCGGGACCGATGAAGCCTTATATCTGAAAGTTGCAGTTCTTCATGTTCTTTAAGCAAATAAGTATTTTAATTTTTTTGTTGTTATGAAATGTCAAAATTTATTGTTATGAAAATTAAAAGAGTGTAAAATTGGGTTGGATTTGTTTGAAAAGGCTGTTATAGAAAAAATCAATGGTCAACTCAGGAAATGTTTTAGGAAATTAGATTACCGCGAAACAATTTTAAATATAACAAATGTGTAAAAAGCCTTATAAAAACAATCGATTTGGTAAATTAAAAAAGCGAGGTAAAAGGAATGAACATTGAAATCAAAAAATTAACGCCGGAGCTTGCGGATGACTATGTACATTTTTTTGATACAACACCGCACGACGATTTTGTTCCGGAACACAAGTGTTACTGTGTCTGTTGGTGCAGCGAAGAGTTTAAGGACCAAGATTTTTCCACAGCCGAAAAAAGAAGACAATATGCCTACGAATATGTCAAAAAAAGTATTATTCAGGGATATTTAGCCTATTATGAAGGAAAAGTAGTCGGTTGGTGCAACGCCAACGCCAGAGACGAATGCACGAAGTGCGTGGCTTGGCGCATGTTCGCCGATTATGTACCGATGGATGACAAGAAAGTAAAATCGGTCTTTTGTTTTACCATTGCCCCGGAAATGAAACGAAAAGGCATCGCCACCAAACTCTTGGAACGAGTTATCGAGGATGCCAAAAAAGAAGGGTTTGAAGTCGTGGAAGCATATCCGTATAAAGAAAACGGGTTTCAGTCTTCCGATTACGGCGGACACGTGGGAATGTATCAAAAATTGGGTTTTGAATTGGTCATTGATTCCGTAAAAGGACCGGTTATGAGAAAATATTTATAATTAAAGAAAGGGCTGGCAAATGCCAAGCCCTTTTCTAAAGGTTCGATAGTTTTTTGGCGATGAGGTTTGCGGCTTTATTGAGACATAATTTGGCTAAAAAGTTCATGAATTTGGCGTCTTGTCCGATCGGAACGCGGTATTTGTTTTTTTCGGTGGCTTTGATGATAAGTTCGGCAGCTTTTTTAGGAGTCAACAGTTTATAATTCGATCCTGCCGAATTGACCATTTGGGGGTTCAAATTGACGCCGGAGTTTTTGACGATATCGGTTGCCACTCCGCCCGGTAGAATTAGCGTGACTCCAACCGGGGTGTCCTTGAGTTCCGAACGTAAACCGAGCGTCAAAAGATTCACTGCCGCTTTGGATGCCCCGTAGACGGATTGACCCGGAACGGGAACAAAAGAACCCATGCTCGAAACATTGGTGATATGGGCTTCCGGACGGGAAAGCAAAATCGGAAGGAAAGTTTTTACCATATGAAGCGTTCCGAAGAAGTTGACGTTCATAACCTGGTGGACTTTGCGATAATCGATTTCGTTGACCGAAATAAACGGTTGAACGATTCCTGCCACATTTATCAATCCGTCGATTACTTGGTGAATTTGAATGATCTGTTCTTTCAATTTTTCGATTTGGTCCAGATCGGTTAGATCCGCTTGATGGATAGAGATATTTTCGAGATTATCTTGGGCAAGTTCCAAAGTGGTTTTAAGACCTGCCTGATCGATATCGATAGCGGCTACTTTTCCCCCTTTTGCCAGAATCTGCAATGCCACTTCGCGGCCGATGCCGTTTCCCGCACCAGTTACAACAAAGACTTTGTTTATAATTTGCATACATATCCTCCTTATTTGCCTTAATTATATCATTAAAATGACAGAAAAAGCAAGATTGTTTTAAGAAAAATTGATTTTTTTCAAAAAAAAGGAGGAAGCCGAAATTGCAGGTTGATTGTTTTTTTCAATGGGTGTTTTATGGTATAATTATACTGGGGATTCACAAAAAACTTGAGTTGCAATTAAAAAAGACGGAGCCACAACCGGATTTGATTATTTGCATGTAAAATAACCAAATCAGAGATTTCTGAAGCT
The DNA here is from genome assembly GCA_002329485.1 of Caryophanales bacterium UBA1427. Lineage (GTDB taxonomy): Bacteria > Bacillota_I > Bacilli_A > ML615J-28 > CAG-313 > UBA1427. Next base: position 9,818 of record DCTZ01000036.1, read on the forward strand.
GATATAACTTCAATGAAAGAGATTATGAAATCTCTTAGCCAAATTATATACGAATTAGAGAGGTAATTTTTTATTTAACGGATTGGTGAATTATGAAAATAGAAGCAGTCTTGGAATTCAATGATAAAGGATACCTTGCTCAAGCCTGCAATTTTCCCGGCGTTTTCGGAAGAAGCCTATACAAAGAAGAAGCCTTGGGCAAATTGCTTGAGGATTTGAAAGTCTATTGCCAATGGTTGGGAAAAGATTTTAGTAGAGAAATTTTTGAGGTTGTTGTTGTCAAAGAAATAAAAAGTGACCTTCGGGTAGAAGACGCTGATACGGATGTGATATTTGACAACGAAAAAGAGCCACTTTCTCCGGCGAAATATCAGGAGTTAAAAAGACTGGCCTTAAAATCGGCGGAAGACTTTTTGATGTTGTATAATTCCGTTCCAGATCAAACGGCTCTCCTTGCCTCACCACGCAAAACCTTTTACGGCGAAGTCCCAAGAAGCGCGCAAGCCATGTATGAACATACCAAAAACGTCAATGCCTATTATTTCGGGGAAATCAAAGTCAAGGTTGGAAATGAACCGGATATTCTGGCCAGTCGGGAAGAAGGTTTTAAACTTTTGGAAGAAAATCCTGATTTGTTAGCCAACAAAGTTTTTGTGGGAAGTTACAACGAGCTTTGGTCATTGGCCAAGGTTTGTCGCAGGTTTATTTGGCATGATCGGATTCATGCGAAAGCGCTGTATCGTTTAGCTGCGAAAAAGTTTGGTGAAGACCAAATAGCCAATTCCTTTTGCTTTCGCTTGTAAATTATTTTGAAAAAGTATATAAAAAATTTGTGAATGTCGGAAAGGAGTAATTAATGGGATTAAGTGTTTTTAATTACGGTGCGAATGCGGTATGCTTCGAGAAAAACGGAAGAAAATACGGCATGATTTGTGCCTGGGCAACTCAAGTCGATTACGATAAAATCGTCATGCTTTTGGGTGCCCAAAGCGTAACCGGAAAAGCGATTGCCAAAGGCGATATTATCGGTGTCAGTGTTTTAAGCATGAACCAGGAAGACGTGAAAGATAAGCTCGGGGATAACCATTCCGATGTCGTGGACAAATTTGCGAAATTGAATTACAAAACTGACGGAAGCGCCATTCTTATCCCCGGAGCAAGCTTCAATATGGTAGTGGAAGTAATCGATGTACTCCATTTGGAAGGAATCGAAGAAGACAATTTGATTTACGGATTTATCAAATCATGTGCCCAAAACGATGTGCCGCTTATGACAATCAATTGTTAGTTTAATTTTGGGGCGAAACTTTGCTAATTCTTTCAAAAATATACCATTAGTTGAAATCAACTAATGGTTGTTTGCTTTTGGGAAGGTTTGTGATATACTGTAATCAAACGGAGGTTAATTATTATGTTTGAATTTGAAGGTTTTGGCCAAAGACTTGCCAAACTGCGCAAGTCCAAAAACATGACACAGGGGGAGTTTGCGGATAGGTTGGGGGTAACCGCACAAGCTGTTTCCAAGTGGGAAAATGATTTGAGTTACCCCGATATAACTTTAATCCCGACCATTGCCACCATTTTTGATGTTGAAGTCAATGATTTGTTTGGATTTAAAAAAACTGCCGTAAAAGAAAACTGGAAGTTTCCCAAGTTCTACGAAGATTTGGTCCTTGTGCATTCTTTTCAGAATGTCGGTTGTTATTCTTCCAAAGAAGTTGCTTCGATTGACGGAAGCGGAGTAAAATTCAAAGACGGAAGCAGCGCGGAACTGTCCAACCGTTTGATTCTCAATATGGGAAAAGGTGAAATTAGGTTGTTATTGCTTGACGAAGCAAGTCCAAATCTTGACTACAGTCAGACATCCAAAAACTTTGATTTTGATTTTGTTGAAAACTACGATATCGAAGTGCTCAACAACGGATGCGAAATTGTTCCGTCCCCCGATCAAAAATGCCACGTTCATGCCCGAGGCGACGGACTTTTCATCGGTATACTTGAAGCATTCTGCGAAAACAATAAGCTGACAATCCGCTTTAAAGACAAAGAAGACAATAACTTTAATTCCAAGCAACAAAACCAAATAAAGGTGGAACTGCCTTGCGCGGTTGTCAAAAATGCAAACGTCCGCCTTAACGGTAGCGGCGAATTGGTTTCCGAAATCGGTAAGGCCGAAACGGGAAGGATTGCGGTCAACGGTTCGGGAACCATAAAAATGCTGGATTTCGATACGGTCAGCGTCGCGATTAACGGTTCGGGATGCATGGAAGCCCAAAATGCCGAAAAAGCGGAATTGGTTATCAACGGTTCGGGAAGTATGACTTGGCAGGGAATCGGTGAACTCTCGGCTGTCATAAACGGTTCAGGTGAAATGGAGATCGACAATTTGACGGTTGCTAACATCAATGTCAACGGTTCCGGAGACTTGACCTTAGCGAAAATCAACGACGGCGGAGAAATGACGGTAAAGATTGCGGGTAGCGGCGACATCACCATCAAGGAAGGATATTGCAAGAAGCTGGATTTCACCATTAGCGGCAGCGGCGATATCGATGCCAAAGGCGTTTCGACCCACAAAGCTTCCATCATTTTGAAATCGAACGGGGAAGTTACGATTGGTCGGGTTATCGACAGTTCGATCGAACAAATCATGAAAAAAGGCATAATCAACATTTTGCAACGCGGCAAAAACGGGGATTAATTGCTTCCGGGTTATTAAATGTACCCAATTCTTTTCCAAAAACGAACGGCTTTAGGTTTTTAAGCCGTTTTTTTTCGAAAAAAAACAGGTTAAAATAATGGACAAACCCTGATAAAAAGAATATAATATTTNNAATGAATATTTATTCAAATAATATTATTAAGGAGTGGTTAATTTGCCGAAAAGAAGCAGTATCGAATATACCAATAAAGTGCTTGACGGGGAAACCGTTCAAAAAGTTATGACCGGAATGCCCAACGAAAAAATGTTGGAAACGCTCGGATCATTGTTCCAGATTATCGGAGACTTAACCAGGGTTAAAATTCTGTTTGCTATCTCCGATCATGAGCTTTGCGTAAGCGATATTTGTTACATTCTTAATATGTCTTATTCGGCTGTCTCCCATCAGTTGCGAGCGTTAAAGAAAGCGCGGATTATCAAGAACCGGCGGGACGGTAAAAACATTTACTATTCGCTTGCGGATGAGCATATTACGCAAATATTCAATATGGGATTAAAACACATCAGCGAAATAATTGACTAGAAGAAGGATTATCATGCAAAAAAAAATCAAAAAAGAAGTGGAAGGCATTGAATGCAATGCATGCCTAACCAATATTTTCAAAGAAATCAATCAAATCGACGGAGTTGCGGCTTCGATTGATTATCGCAAGAAAACCGTGACTTTGGATATTGCCAAATCCCGCGACAATGTGAGGGTAATCAATAAAGTTAAAGCGATTGCCAACAAACACGGCCACCATTTCATCGTCAAAGAAAAACGCTTGGAAAATAAAACCATCAAGACTTTTTTCGTGGAAAACCTTGATTGTGCGAATTGTGCCGCCAAGATTGCGCAAAAGGTCGGTTCATTGGAAGAAATCACAAATGCGATTTGCGACTTTTTGGCCAAGAAGTTGGTTATCGAAATCGAAGACGATAGCAAATTGGATGAAATAATCAGACAAACGGAATCGGCCGTAAAAACAGTCGAACCTGACGTTAAGTTGGTAGATTGGGACGAAAAACAAGAAAGCGAAGAAAAACACAAGGAAAGCCTGTTAAAGGATTACTTATGCTTTGGCATCGGCAGTGTTTTCTTTGTTTTGGGTTTGGTTCTTTATCTATCGCCTTGGTGGGAACTGACTTTTTTTGTTGTAAGTTACCTTTTTGTCGGCAGCGAAGTTTTAATCAAAGCCCTAAAAAACATTATCCGGGGTAGGATATTTGACGAAAACCTTTTGATGACGATTGCCACCATCGGTGCCTTTTTAATCGGGGATTTCGGTGAAGGGGTAGCGGTAATGATATTCTATCAGGTCGGCGAGTTGTTGCAAGGGATTGCGGTGGAAAGATCAAGGAAATCCATCAGTAAACTCATGGATATCCGGCCGGAATACGCTTATTTGCAAACACCGGAGGGAATAAAAAAAGTAAAACCTACGGAAGTTAATGTCGGCGATAAAATCATCGTAAAACCGGGCGATCGGATTCCCCTTGACGGAACAGTCTTGGAAGGAAATTCGTTTGTCGATACGGCCGCTTTGACCGGCGAATCGGTCTTACGGGAAGTCCAAACGGGAGCGGGTGTTTACAGCGGTTTCATCAACAAAAACGGTCTACTTACCATCGAAGTTACCAAAAATTACGGCGATTCGGCGGTTTCGGTTATTTTGGATCTGGTGGAAAATGCCTCAAGCAAAAAAACGCCGACGGAAAACTTTATCACCAAAGTGGCGCGTTTTTATACTCCAGCCGTAGTATTCCTGGCTTTGATGATTGCCTTTTTGCCGCTTATTTTCGTGGAAGGTGCAACCTTGGGCGAATGGGGCCACCGGGCTTTGGTGTTCTTGGTAATTTCCTGCCCTTGCGCCTTGGTAATCTCCATTCCTTTGGGCTTCTTCGGTGGAATCGGGGGCGCTTCCAGGCGCGGTATTTTGGTTAAAGGCAGCAATTATCTCGATGCTTTGAATAATATCGATACCGTTGTATTTGACAAAACCGGTACGCTTACCCACGGAGTTTTCAAAGTTACCGAAGTAAATCCTCAAGACGGTTTTTCTCCCGAAGAAGTGGTTAGGTGGGCGGGGTTTGCGGAAAAGTATTCCAATCACCCGATTGCGCAATCGATTTTGAACTATTACCAACAACCGCTTGATGAAGGAAAAATCGATTATTTTGAAGAAATCTCCGGAATGGGTACCAAAATCATGATTGACGGAAAAGAAGTACTGGCTGGAAATGCCAAGTTAATGACCAGTAACAATATTCCGATTTTAATCAGGGATTCCTTGGGTACGGTTGTTTATATTGCCTTAAACAAACAGTCCATCGGCAGCATCGTCATTTCCGACGAAATCAAAAGCGATGCCAAAAAGGCCATCGGCGACCTTAAAGCCTTGGGAGTCAAGCACACCGTCATGCTTACCGGCGATTCGCATCGCATCGGCGAAGCAGTCGGACAACAATTGGGGATCGATGCGGTCTATTCCGAATTGCTTCCTCAGGATAAAGTAACCAAATTCGAATTGCTGGACAGCGCCAATCGCTCCAACGGAAATATTCTTTTTGTCGGTGACGGACTGAACGACGCGCCGGTATTGGCCCGAGCCGACGTCGGAATAGCGATGGGCGGTTTGGGAAGAAGCGATGCGGCGATTGAAGCAGCGGATATTGTCATTATGACCGACGAACCGTCAAAAATTGCCACCGCAATCAAAATAGCCAAAAGAACCCGGAAAATCGTTTGGGAAAACATCGTTTTTTCGCTTGCGGTCAAGTTTTTCTTTTTGCTGTTCGGTGCTTTGGGCATGGTTTCGATGTGGGCAGCGGTGTTTGCAGATGTCGGTGTTTCTATAATCGCCATCATCAATTCGATGCGTGTCATGAAAACCAAAAGAATTTAAGAATTAATTGTTTCAATCCAAAAAAGAAAGAACGGGAAAACCAAAGATAGTTACCCGCTTTTTTATAAAAAAGCGAAAAATGATCGGCATGTTATGTTAAAATAATAGAGAAATCAAAGGTTACTATATTCAATTGGTTTGAGGTTAAAGATATGGTTCAATCGCTTGATCTGTTTTCGGAAAGCGTAAAGGAAGTTTTGGGAGAAAACCTATGAGGTTTCTATTTATTCGGTTCAATAACCTTGGATGGTTTTAGTTGGGTTGGAGCAATCTTGACGTTCTAGTTTTTACTCATCGGCCTATTACCGAAAAAGAAGCAAACGAACTGGTTTTCTAATACAATGGTTGTCGGAAGATTATCCGGAAAATCGGTTTTTCGGGAATTGAAGGTGGGGGTCTGTTTTGATGAGTTTATAAGCAATCAATACCTTAAAGCCTTGTATTGGGGTACGGAAGGACAAAGAATAACCGACCAATTTTATTTTGATGCTTTTTCGATATTTCAATTAATTAAATACGGAAAAAATGCTTTTCGGGGCAGAGAAAAGAAACGAAACGAACTTGCTTTACCTTCCCGAGAAGAGTTGATAAAAGCGGTTAAAAACCATTTGGATACAATCAGGAAATATGGAACCGAAACAGACGAAAGTTTTTATTCCTGCGGGTGGTTGATGGATATTTCGCGGTGTATCTATACACCGAGATATAATGATATTATCGGTAAAACCAAGGCCGGGGAATGGGCTCTGAAAGAAAATTTTTTCCCGATTCAAAGAATTTGTCCAAAACTTTGGCAATCCGAAACAATCCTTTGCAATTCAAAAATGATAGCGAAACTAAAAAATGGCTGAAAACCTTGGGACCGATTGTGCAAAGGTATGCAGATTTTTGGGAGAAAGAGTTAATAAAACAGGAACTAAACTTTTGATATATCACGGAAGGGTTTTTATGGTTGATATGAAAAACTTTACCTTAACCAAACACGATGACGAACTTTACGCCATTATCAAACCGGTGAAACAGTATTCATCGGAACATAAGATTTTGGCTGTTTGGGGGATAGATTGTCTAAGCCGTTTTCTTCCCGTTTTTGAAGCCAAATATCCAAACGAAAGCAAAGTCCTTTATATTGCGGTAGGGACCTTGCAAAAATGGATAAATGGCGAAATAAAAATGTGGGATGCCCGAAAATATACTTACACCGTTTTGTCCTTGGCCAGGGAGATAGAAAAAAACGATAAAGCTTATTCCCAAATCGTCAGGGCAGCTTCTCACTGTTTAGCCACTTGTCATGTTCCCACCCATTCCGAGGGCGTCGCAATGTATACTGTCTCATTTTTAAAACTTAACTATAAAAACAATGAGAATGTTTTTTCGCTGATGGAAGAAGAACGAAAATGGCAAATCGACCATTTACAATTGTTGACGAAAGGAGTCAATAAATGATTATCGCAATCGGCGGCGGCGAATTGAGCACCGGTCAAACCCTAAAAATCGATAAGTTTATTGTTTCGGCTGCCCAAAAGTCAAATCCTAAATTGCTCTTTATCCCAACCGCAAGCCTCGATTCCTTGGGTTACATCGAAAGCGTAAAAAAGACTTATGAAGGCTTAGGCTGCCGGGTTGAAGCTTTATGCTTGGTGACAAGTGAGTATCGGAAAAACGAAATAAGGAATTTGATTTTCGATTCCGATATCATTTATGTCGGCGGAGGAAACACGCTCTTTATGATGGAAACCTGGAAAAAGTATCAAGTCGACCGCTATTTAACCGAAGCTTACCGAAAAGGCCTTGTCTTGTCGGGTTTATCGGCGGGAGCCATTTGTTGGTTTTTGAGTGGTCACAGCGATAGCGAATATTTTACCGACAAAGGAAATCCGGAGTTTATTTTTGTCGAGGGTTTGGGGTTGATTCCTTATGCGGTCTGTCCTCATTATGACGAAGCGGATCGAAAATCCTTCGACCACATGATTCAAAAAAGAAAAGAACCGGGAATAGCTTTGGAAAACATGACTGCCTTGGTTTATGAAAAAGAGGAATTCAAGATTATCCGGTGCAACAAAAACAATCAAGCCTATATTTTCAAGGATGGACGAAAAGAAAAGTTGCCGGCAATCGAACTGTAAAGTATTTATTGAGAGAAAAACTGGTAAATAAATACAAGTTATAGTATAATTACTGACAAGAGGGAGTTTTTTAATTCGTTTTTGTTTGTTTTTCGGGAATAAACAAACAAATAACTTTTTTAAAATATGGGAGGAAACATAAAAAAATGGTTTAGTTTTTTGGTCGTAATTTTTTTAGGTTGGCTTTTAAGCGGCTGTTCGGTCAAAGAAAAAGCAGAAACCGGAAGCTTTCCGGATGATGAATCAGGCAAGGGAAACCTAATCTTATCATCTGCCGATCGCAAAATAATTTACAAAGCCTCCGTTACCATTTACATCGAAGAAAACTTTTCCGACAAATTAAAAGTTTTAAAGCAGAGTTTGAATGCGGATGAATGGATTGACTTTGAAAAGGTTACGGAGGATAAAGCATATTATACATTGCGGATTAAATCGACGCGGCTTGACGCCTTTTTGGATTCGTTGGATCAATTCGGGACTGTTAGGGACTTAACCAGAAACGCAACCGATCTTTCCTTATTTTATTACGATACCAAAGGCGAAATCGAAGCTTTGGAAGCCGAAAGAGACCGCCTGGTGGACTTGTACCAAAATGCCACTGCCAGCGATATCATTCAAATCGAAAAACGCATCACCGAAATCAACCAAAAGTTACGGGAATTAAACAGTGATATCGCGCAATTGGAAAGTTTTATGGATTACAGCGAAGTAAAACTTACCGTTTACAATGATGCGCCGGAAGAAAAACTGACTTACCGGCAAAAAATCAGAGGGGCTTTCCGGGGCGGTATTAAGGCAATCCTCAGAGTTTTGGAACTCGGCTCATTGGTATTTGTCGGTTTCGTTCCTTTTGCCTTAGTGCTTTTGGTCATCGGGGCTATCGCTATCGTGATTCGCAAAATCGTTATCAAAAAGAAACAAAGCAAAATCAAAAAATAGTTTTTAAAATAAATCTAAAAAAGCAAGCAAGAAAAGGTGAAAAATATGAAGTCTTATCGCAAAGTTCTAACCTTTCATACCCCAACGCGCCGCGCCTTTATCAACATTACTCCCCAGGTCGAAGCCTGCGTATCGGAAAGCGGCATCAAAGAAGGTTTGCTTCTGTGCAATTCCATGCATATTACCTCAAGCGTCTTTATCAACGATGACGAAACGGGTTTGCATAAAGATTTTGAAATCTTTTTGGAAAAACTTGCTCCCGAAAAACCGTACAGTCAATACTATCACAATGGTTATGAGGATAATGCGGATGCGCATTTGAAACGGACGATTATGGGCCGCGAAGTCGTGGTGGCGATTACCAACGGCAAACTGGACTTCGGTCCCTGGGAACAAATCTTTTACGGGGAATTCGACGGAAAAAGAGATAAAAGGGTATTGGTAAAAATCATCGGCGAATAAAAAAGGGGATAATTTAAGTTCCCCTGTTTTGAAAGGACCAAGTTATGGAGTAAATAAAAATTGTCGGGCTTAGCCAAAATAATTTGAAAAACATTTCCTTAACCATTCCTTTTAACCGGAAAGTGTTTGGCATATTCTTTAAAAAACCAGGTTTTGTCAAAGGAAGCATTAAAAGCTTTGACGCAAATTATTCAGAAAACCGAGGAAAAAGATTCTATGAGCAATATTAAATAATATCCGATTGGACGGATTGAAGTTGAGGAAGGAAATTTTCAACTTGTCCTAAGTTCAAAATACAAAGACTCCTTGAAAGGTTTGGAAGGCTTCTCCCATATCCAAGGAATTTGGTGGTTTGACGGCTGCGACAATGAAATCGATAACAATCAGCTGATTACTCAAAAGCCTTATACCGAAGGCCCGGAAAGGCTTGGAACATTTGCAACAAGATCTCCTGCTCGCCCCAATCCGATTGCGATTACCACGTGGGAAATTGCTTCAATCGATTATGCCAAAGGAATTGTTAAGGTATATTATATTGATGCCTTAAACGGCACTCCTTTACTGGATATCAAACCATATACCCCAAGTCTTGATAAAGTCGGCAATCCTACGGTTCCCGATTGGTGTAAACATTGGCCAAAAGATTTGGAAGGAAACCGAGATTTTGATTGGGAAAAGGAATTCAACTTTGAACGGAACGATTAATTAATCAAAAAAACGGCGATAAGTATTAACATGATACTTATCGTCGTTAGCAGGAAGAAAAATTCCCATTAATAACGAAGGAGTTTGGATTGTATATGCGTTTATTGTTTCAAATCGATACCAAAGATTATGATCGCAACGGGACTGTTTGTTTTCGGCCTTCGGTGAGGGCAATAATTATCGAAAACGGTAAAATTGCCATGGTTCATAGCGAAAAGTACAATTATTATAAACTTCCGGGGGGAGGAATTGAACCGGGAGAAAGCAAAGAAGAAGCTTTGGTTAGGGAAACCCTGGAAGAGACCGGCCTTAGAATAATCCCAGAATCAATCAAAGAATACGGGTACGTCTTAAGAAAGCAAAAAGGCAAACAAGAAGATGTCTTTATTCAGGAGAACTACTATTATTTTTGTCAAGTTGAAAAAAAGGTTAATGACCAAAGCTTAAAAGGCTATGAAGCCATCGAAAATTTCCAATTGGAATTTGTTAATCCTCTTGAGGCCATTAAGATAAACCGGAATATTGACCATGGCCCCAAAGATAAAAATATGGTTGAAAGAGATATCAGAGTCCTAGAGTTATTGATGAAAGAAAAACTATTAAAATAACCGTTATGATGATTATCTTTTTAAAAAAATTTTTTGCCATTTCATTTTGCAAATTTTAATTTTTCGTGTATAATATTATAGGGAAAAGGGTTGTATAACCTTTTTTATGGGGGCATAGCTCAGCTGGGAGAGCGCTTGAATGGCATTCAAGA
>DCTZ01000013.1 GCA_002329485.1 Caryophanales bacterium UBA1427
CCGCGACATCAATACTACGCACTCCACATGATAAGTTTGAGGAAACATATCCACAGGCTGAACTGTATCAACGGTATAGCCCTGATCAATCAAAAACCTCAAGTCCCGGGCAAGAGTGGCCGGATCGCAAGAGACATAAATCATTTTCGGGATTCTCATCTCCACAATGGTCTGCAATAGCCTTTTATCGCAGCCTTTGCGGGGAGGGTCCACCACGATGGCTTGAGCTTTGATGCCTGATTGTTGCCATAATTCCAACTGTTTTTCCGCTTCATTGCAGACGAAAGTCGCATTGGAAATTTCGTTTTGCAAAGCATTCTTTTTAGCGTCTTTTATCGCATCTTCCTCAACCTCCACCCCGAAAACGTGTTTGACGTGTGGCGCGATGGCCAGACTGATTGTTCCGATTCCGCAATACGCATCGATTACGATATCGTCCTTGGAAAAATCGCCTAACTCCAAAACCTGCGAATAAAGCCGTTCGGTTTGTTCCGGATTGACCTGGAAAAAGGATTTGGGGCTGATATTGAATTTGATTCCCAACAATTCATCCACAATCGCTTCTTTTCCGTGAAGCAGGATGGTTTCATCCCCCAATATTTCGTTGGTCCTGTCCTTATTTATATTAAGGTAAATCGAGACAATGCGCGGATGGCGCTTGATCAATTTTCCGACCAAACCGGTCAATTTTTCCTTAATATCGTTTAAGCAAACCAAAACAACCATGATTTCTGAGGTTTTGCGGCTTTCCCGGATTAACACATGGCGGATTTCTCCCTGATGCTTTTGTTCATCGTAACCTTTGATTTTGAATTCATTCAGCAGGTTTTTGGTAAACTTAATGATTTCGGTCATTTCTTCCGATTGAATATGGCATTCTTCCAGGGGGATTACTTCATGCGAATTTAAACGGTAAAAACCACCGATTGTTTTCCCTCTTCGTTCGCCGAACGGAACCTGAACTTTGTTGCGATAATACCAAGGATTATCCATGCCGATAATCGGTTTTACCTCGACATCGGTTAATTTACCGATGCGTTCGAGAGTTCGTTTAACCATTTTGGTCTTAAAGTCGCACTGGGCTTGGTAGGATAGATGCATAATATTGCATCCCCCGCAATCCGGATAATGCTTGCATTTGATGGGAACATGGTCCGGTGATTTTTTATCCGGAAACAGTTTGACAAATTTCCCGAGCGCATAGTCTTTTTTGATCTGCGTCAGTTCGATAATTCCCTGGTCGCCGATTGCGGCTAGGGGAACAAAAACCGGGAAATTGAAGTATTCGACTCCCTTAAGGTTTTTGCCGGATATTTTGGCGATGCCTTGACCCGTATGGGTCAAATCGGTAAATTGCACTTTAAAAACCTGCCCAACCTCAATGATGGGTTCAGGACGATTAAATTCTTTATTCATACCATCATTCCTTTGGTGGTTCTTTTGTTCTTTTGACCGTAGCCAATCCTCCGAGTGAGGTTTCGCGGTATTTGGCATGCATATCTTTGCCGGTTTCTTTCATGACTTCAATGACCGAATCAAGCGTAATATGATGTGATCCGTCGGTCATTAACGCATATTCGGAAGCGTTTATGGCATATTGGGCCGACAAGGCGTTCCGTTCGATGCAAGGGATTTGAACCATTCCGTCTATCGGGTCGCAAGTCATTCCCAAGTGATGTTCCAAAGCAATTTCAGCCGCATATTCAATCACGCTGTTGTTTCCGCCTTTAAGGTAAGCTGCTGCCGCTGCGGCCATACTGCAGGCCACACCGACTTCGCCTTGGCAACCGACTTCGGCTCCGGAAATCGAAGCGTTGTGTTTGACCAAATTGCCGACCAAACCGGCAATTTTTAAAGCATTTACGACGTTTTCCCGAGGCGAATGGTGATGATAGTGCATCCCGAAAAGCACTGCCGGAAGCACACCGCACGACCCACAGGTCGGTGCCGTTACTATGGTTCCCCCGGAAGCATTCTCTTCGGAGGAAGCCAGGGAATAGGCGTATAAAATGGTCGGGAACCGGTGGTTTTCCAAATACTTATCGTAAAAAGTTTTGGCTTTCCGTTTAATCTTGAGTCGTCCGGGCAAAACTCCTTCGGTGGCAATGCCTCGGTAAATCGCCGCTTCCATGGCGTTTAAGACTTCTTCCAGATAGGCATTCAAATCGGAAGATTCATACCGGTCGACATATTCGACGAGGCTGATTTGTTCCTGCTTGCAATAGACCAGGATATCTTCCATATAGTGGTGAGGATAGACCGGAGCTTTGTAACCTTTTCGTTCTTCTCCCTCTTCTTTTAACTCTCCCCCGCCTACGCTGTAAACTTTCCACTCCCCGATTAATTCCGCACCGAAATAAGCCATAAATTTCATGCCGTTGGGGTGATAACTCGGTTCGACCAAAGGCAAAAAGAATATTTCCGTATTTTCGCCCAATACTTCCTTTATTACCACATCGGTCATATGGCCTTTTCCGGTCAAAGCAAGCGAACCGTAAAGCTCGACTTGAAAATGCGAGGCTTGTGGGTACTTGCTTAAGAAGTTTTTGCTTGCTTTTTCGGGACCCATAGTATGGGAACTGGATGGTCCGCGGCCAATCAGATAAATCTTTTTAATACTTTCCATATCAGATATCAAACCTAATCTTTTCGACGTTAGGGTCTAACTGGGCTTCGTTTTCGGTAATTATTTGTGCAACCCGCGTGGAAGCCGCTGCCGCAATCCCTCCTACGATATCGTCCAAAAAAGTGTGGCAGCGTCCGTTTGCGCTCTTTCCTTCAAGATTCAGTTTTTCCACTACTCCGTGTTTGTTGACATCGATATCGCCGAAATTGGTTTGGCCGATAGCCCCGTAAAGTCGCGCAATGTCGATACCGAAAATTTCGTCGACGCCGAATACGCCCAAATCATAGCGGATGATATCCTGAATCGGTCCGCGAAGTTTGCCTTCTTCGGCAAGTCGATCGATTTCGGCTCCAAGTTGCAAAAGGTGAAAAATATCGCGGAGCGACAAGATTTTTTCCACGCTTTCCAAGCAGATTCGAAATTCCACGTTATTATTGTATTTGCTTTGTTGCTTAAAGGCAACTTCCGCAATCTCTTCCAAAGTTACTCCTCTTTCCATAAGGGTTTGGACATTGATGCGAAGCATTTCTTCGCGGGAATAATATAGTTTCGGTTTCATTTTATTCCTTCCTTTTATCTTATCGAAAATTTTTCAATTGACCGTTAATGAAGTCGCGGGCGGTTATCCTTTTTCCGCCGGGGAGCTGAAGTTCCAAAATATCTATTGCGCTATGATTGCCGCAGGCAATCGTAAAATAGTCTTTGCCGACATTAATTATTTCGCCGCTTGGGCTGTTATGGGTCGAGTTGCTGATACGCATTTTATGGATTTTTATTTTTTGCCCCTTCAATACCAAATAAGGCACCGGTTCCGGCAACAAAGCTCGGTATCGGTTATAAATGACCCTGGCTTCCCGAAATAAATCCAATTCTTCGTCACTCGGAGTCAGATTGTATGCGAAAGTAACTTCGCTTTGGTTTTGCGGAACAGGTTGGATTTTTCCTTCGATTAATAAAGGGATTGTTTCCATTAACAAATCACGGCCCAAAAGGCTAAGTTTGGCAAACAAAGTACCGCTGGTATCTTCATCCAAGATTGGAAGTTCTCGTTGGGCCAAAATATCGCCCGAGTCCATCGCTTTTTCCATGTACATGATGGTAACACCGGTTACTTTTTCGCCGTTAATCAACGCATGTTGAATGGGCGAACCGCCACGGTATTTTGGCAACAGCGACCCGTGAACATTGATCGGCTTAAAGCGCGGAAGTTTAAGAATCGCCTCCGGAATAAATTGGCCGTAAGCGGCGGTCACCAGCAAATCCGGAGCCAAGTCTTTGAGCAATCCGGTTATTTCTTTTACCTTTTCCGGTTGCACAACCGGCAAATTGTTTGCCTGGGCAAATACTTTTACCGGCGGGGGCGTCAATATTTTTTTCCGGCCCACCGGTTTATCCGGTTGGGTAACTACCAATACTACTTCATATTTTTGGGTTAATGCTTCAAGAATCGGAACACCGAATGACGGTGTCCCCATAAATACTACTTTCATTTCGACCTCTTAAACGATATATTTAGGATACTTATCAAAAATGATAGTAAAATTTTCATCCTGCAAAGTGCTGTAAATCCGTTCGTACAAACTTTGCATCGCTTTGCTTTGGTGTTTGACGATTAATTGCACTGCCTGTTCGCGTTTGTTGTAAGACGGACCTATGATAATCACCGGCCCCCGAATACTCTGTTGGATTGTCCGTTTTATCGAATGCCCCATTTGGAATATCTGTTGGAACGGACCCTTTACTAAGATTCGGTTGATTTGATAGATTGGTTCGACTTTCAAAGCTTCTCTTCTCTTTAACTCTTCGTTAAAGAAAGCCTGATAATCGCCCAGGATGGCCTGACTTAAAAACGGCATTGCTTTGTCATACGTTTGAATAATCAGTTCGCTGCCCGGAGACGTCAGCTGCAACTTGGCATGTTCAATCATCGCATAAGCTTGATAGTGGGCATCGAAACGTTGCGCTTTCGCAACCAAATCAAGCAAAATTATTCCGACCAACGTAATATTCGGATGATTCAGAGAACGCGAAAACAAATCGGTGGTAATTATGATATCGACTTCTTGGTTTTGGATTTCATCCATTACCTTTTCGTAATCTTCATATGTCGAACTTTCCAAAATGGAAATCCGGGCATTCGGCAGGATTTCCAAAATGGCTTCCTGCAACTTCTCCATTCCTAAACCGACATGACGGATGTACTTACTGCCACAGTAAGGACAAACCTGGTTAAAAGCAAAACGCTTGTTGCATAGCGGGCAAACCAGGGTGCCTTGGTCTTTGTAATAACGAAGAGGAAAGGCACAGCGGTCACAGTCGATGGTTTTGCCGCATTCCCGGCACATGATAAACTGGCTGTACCCTTTATTGTTAAGGATTAATAAAGCGCATTTGTTTGCTGCAATGTGTGCTTTCAGAGATTGAATCAAATCATGGGAAAGCGGCGATTTATGACCGGAAAGCAGTTCTTCTTTCATGTCCGCAACCGTAATCGGCAAATCATCCAAACCGTTCCGTTTTTCGAGCAACAGGAACTGTTTAACCAATGCCTCCGCATACATTTCGACTGTCGGAACGATTGAATGGAAAACAATCGGCACTTGCCAAATGTTTGCCCGTTCTTTCATGACTTTCGGCAGATGGAAACGCGGGCTCTGTTCGTTTTTGTATAATAAACTGTCGCTATCCATCATCACAACCAAACCGATGTTTTGGAACGGAAAGAGCGCAGAAAGCGAAGTTGTGACGATTACCGAATAATCGTTTTCGACCAGCATCTGATAATAATCGTATATTTCCGCATCGCTATGGTCGCTGTTTAAACAAGCAACTTCAAGTCCGGTAACCTTGGTTAGAAAGGAACTGACCTGATAACTCGAAAGAATATCCGGACATACGACAAGCAGGTTTTTGCCTTCGGTTTGCATTTTTTCCGTCATTAAGGCCAGCATCGCATTTTCTTCCTGCTTATCGTGCGGAACCCATAACACTCTTTGAGGTTCGAAAACAATCCGGGCAACTTTTTCTTCGTATTTTTGCCGATCGTCCTGACTGATTTCAAACAAACGGATTCCTTCGATTGTACGGTTTTTAATCCGCGATACCTGTTGGATTTTTTCCGACAAAAAACCGGTCTTAACCAAGCGGCCTACCCCGTAGCGGGAAACTCCGAAACGTTCAATTATTTCTTCCATACTTAAGGCCACTCTTTCCTTTTGAAGGAAATTGAGCAAATCCATATCTGCCGGATTTTTGATAAAGGAAATATTTCGATGATAATAACTTTCATTGATTTCGTAAAGTTTGACGGTTCTCGCTCCGCCGATGGCATTAGCATCATATACGACTTCCAAATTTCCCGCTTTGATTTCGCGCATAATGGCGCTTTGATTTGGCAAAGTGGAGGTCCACTTGATTCGGTTGCTTCCCCCAAACAGACCAGCGATATTGGCATCCATATTCAATAAATTTTTAGCAACCAAATATTTATGGGTTTTTAAACGCATAAAACGAGGAATCATCAGGTTTAGGACTCTTACCATTGGCGCTAAGGTATCTTTTTTGACAAATTCGGCAAGTTTGATAAGTTCCGGTGTAATTACCGGGATTAAGTCCAAAATATCGACTATTTCTTTTTTCTCGCCCTGATACTGAGACTCTTCGTAAACCTCCCAGATATAACCTAATATTAGGCGATTGGAATCGCCAAATGGAACTTTTACTCTAACCCCGACTTGGGCAAGAGAAATCAGTTGTTGAGGAACAATATATTCATATTGATGATCGGTATTACTACTGGATACATCAACAAAAACCTTAGCGAACATCGGTACCTCCTTTAACCTAAACGAAAGCTTTTCACTGGGAAAAGTTCCCTTAAATATTATTATAACATAGGAAAAGAAAAAAAACTTATTTTTTAATTTAATAGTTGTTGTAATCCCCGTAGCAGCTGATTTTTCGCTAAAAGAAAAAAACAAAAGCTATCTCGCGGGGAGATAGCCTTGGTTTTACGGTTTAATATCGTATACTTCGTCGGTCGTGCTTTCGATATCGATATCATCTTTTTCCACTAATCCGGTTCCTGCCGGGATTAACCCGCCGATAATGATGTTTTCCTTTAGACCGTCAAGTGTATCGATCTTGCCACGAATAGCTGTAGCGGTTAAGACTCTGGTTGTTTCTTGGAAGGATGCGGCGGAAAGGAAGGAATCCGATTTTAGGGAAGCTTGGGTGATGGAAAGCAATACCGGTTTTAAGACTGGCAGGCGTTTGTTTTGTTCTAGCATTTCTTTGATTGCTTGATAAGCTTTCGGTTTCGAGATCAGGGAACCAGGCAATAAGTCGGTGTCACCTTCGTCGAGAACCATAACTTTTTGCAACATCTGCCGGATAATGATTTCGATATGTTTATCCGAGATAAGAACCCCTTGCGAACGGTATACCTTTTGAACTTCTTTTAAGATATAACGTTCAACATTAGGGACATTGGTGACTCTCAGCAGTTGAAGAACGTGAACAAGTTCGCTGTCGGCGGTGATTAAATCGCCCGCTTTAACTTCCTGTCCGACCTTAACTACCGGTTTCTTGCCACTGTCGGTTAAGTATTCTTTGTTGTTGCCTTCAATCGGGCTTTCGATGATAACTTGGAAACGGTTATCCGGTTTCGGATTGATTTCCTTGACGCGACCGTTGACTTCCGAAATTAATTCGGTAAACTTAGGGTCTTTCGGCGCCAAGAATAAGAGTTTGATCCGAGGGAAACCTTGAACGATGTCATCGCCCGCAACCCCACCGGAGTGGAAGGTTCTCATGGTTAATTGGGTACCCGGTTCACCGATCGATTGGGCAGCCACGATACCGACGACTTCGCCGCGTTCGACGACTTCACCGGTCGAAAGGTCCGAACCGTAACATTTGACGCAAACACCGTTGTGGGCATCACAGGTCAAAACGGTTCTGATTTCAACTTGTTTGATACCGGCATTGACAATCTTTTCCGCAATCTCTTCGGTGATAAACTGATTTTTATCGATGATTAGTTCGCGGTTTTTACCGTAAACCGGTTTGGAAGTAAAGCGTCCGATAATCCGTTCGGATAGTTTTTCGACTACCGTGCCGTCCAAGGAGACGAAGTCTTCCACTACCATGCCTTTATCGGTATGGCAGTCATCGATTGTTACGGTTACGTCTTGGCTGACGTCAACCAACCGACGGGTTAGGTAACCGGCTTCGGCTGTTTTGAGCGCGGTATCGGTCGAACCTTTCCGTCCGCCATGGGTCGAAATGAAGAATTCGGACATCGACATACCTTCACGGAAGGATGATTTAATCGGTATTTCCATCGGTTCCCCGTTCGGTTTTGCCATCAGCCCGCGCATTCCCGCAAGCTGCGTAAAGTTCGAAGCGGAACCACGCGCACCGGAATCGGCCATCATAAAGATGTCGTTGGTAGTGGCGTTTTCGGACATGACTTTCTTGATTTCTTTTTCGATTTCGTTCCGGGCATTGGTCCATTCCTGAAGAACGTTGCGTTTACGTTCTTGGTCGGTTGTCAAACCTCTTCTGAACATATAGTTATAACGTTTGACGTTGTCCTCCGCTTTCTTGATGATGTCTTGTTTGTTGGCAAGCACATCGACGTCGAAGGCCGAAATCGTAATACCGGCCACGGTTGAGTATTTGAAACCTAAGTCTTTCATTTGGTCAAGCGCTCTTGAGGTTTCGGCCAATTTTTCTTTCCGGAAGATTTCGGAAATAATCGTACTCAAGAAACGTTTCTTGAACGGTTCGTTCAGCGGCATGCGGGCAATGATTTCCGGAATGGTTTTACCGTTTTTCAAATCCGCCGGGTCGATAAAGAACTTAAGTGGTGTAGCTTTGGTTAAGTTTTCCTGAGTCGCTTCGTTGACATACGGGAACGATTTCGGGAAAACCGTATTGAAAATAATCTTTCCGTAAGTGGTTACGATATACATCCGCATGACTTTTTCGTTATGTTCGAGGTTCTTTTCGTAGTTTTCGTCATTCGGATTCAACCAGGCAAACGGACGGCCGAGGGCTTTAGCCGGCAAAACGATTCTCGTCTGCAAAGTAATTTCGTCGTTTTCGTAAGCCATTTCCACTTCGGAGATATCCTTGAAGGCCCGACCTTCTTTTCCCGGAAAGGACCGTTCGATGGTCAAATAATAGTTTCCGAGGATCATGTCCTGGGATGGCGTAACAACCGGTTTTCCGTCCCGCGGAAGCAGGATGTTCTTGCTTGCCAACATCAAGATTCGCGCTTCGGCCTGTGCTTCTTCCGAAAGCGGAACATGCACCGGCATTTGGTCGCCGTCGAAGTCCGCATTGAACGCCGTAGTTACAAGCGGGTGAAGCCTAATGGCTTTTCCTTCGACCAGTTTCGGTTCAAAAGCCTGAATCGACAAACGGTGAAGCGTCGGCGCACGGTTCAAAAGCACCGGATGTTCGACAACGATTTTTTCCAATGCTTCCATGGCTTCAGGAGCACCGCGTTCGATTAATTCCTTGGCTTTCTTGATACCGGATTTGGTATTGGTTTCCGGATTGAGAAGTTGGTCTTTTTTGCGCAAATAATTGATGATAAACGGCTTGAAGAGAATCAAAGCCATTTCGCGCGGGATACCGCATTGATACATCTTGAGATCCGGTCCAACAACGATAACGCTGCGGCCGGAATAGTCAACCCGTTTACCGAGAAGGTTTTGACGGAACCGTCCCTGTTTACCTCTGAGTAAATCGGAGAGCGATTTTAACGGACGGTTTTTGTCAACCACAACTTTTTTGTTCCGTTTGGAGTTGTCAAACAAAGCATCGACTGCTTCCTGCAACATCCGTTTTTCGTTCTTGACAATCAATTCCGGTGCCCGTTGTTCGAATTGTTTCTTTAAACGGGTATTACGGTTGATAATCCTACGATAGAGGTCGTTAAGGTCAGTCGTGGCAAAACGTCCGCCGTCGAGCTGAACCATCGGACGTAAGTCGGGCGGAATAACCGGAATTACATCCATAACCATCCATTCCGGTTTGTTACCGGATTGCAAGAATGCTTCGACGATTTCCAAACGTTTGATCAAATTCTTGCGTTTTTGTTTGGTGGCTATTTTAATTTCCTGACGAATCGATTTCGACAATTCTTCAAGATTTAAGTTTTGCAATAAGAATTTAATGGCTTCTGCCCCTGTTTTGGCTTGGTACTTGAACATGTATTGCCGTTTGTAACGGGCATGTTCTTGTTCCGAAAGAATCATTCCGACTTTCAGTCCTTCGATTTCTTCTTCCATGTCGGTAATGATATAAGAGGCAAGATAGATAATGTCGTCGACATCGCGTGCCTTCATGTCAAGGAGTGTGGCAATCCGGCTCGGAACATTGCGATACCAAATATGGACAACCGGTGCAGCCAAAGCAATGAAGCCCATTTTTTCGCGGCGCACTTTGCTTTCGGTAATTTCAACATGGCATTTTTCGCATATTTTGGTATCGGAACCTGATTTGCGGGATTTGCCACAAGCACATTGATAATCTTTCGTTGGGCCAAAGATTACTTCGCAAAACAGGCCATCGCGTTCAGGTTTCAAAGTCCGATAGTTGATGGTTTCGTGTTTTTTAACTTCACCATAAAAGCCATCTTCTTTTCGGTATGCCCAGCTGCGGATTTCTTCCGGCGAAGCAATTCCAACTTGAATATATTTATATTTCTTCAATTATAGAATCCTCCTTTTATAGTCCACGTTTTCCCTTATTTGCTTCCGCAATCTGGTCAACTAAGCTGTCGTTCGCAACATCGCGACCGCTTTGGTCGATTAAACGTACACTTAAACCTAATCCCTGTAATTCTTTGATTAAGACTCTGAATGATTCCGGAATACCAGGTGTCGGCATCGGATCGCCGTCCACAATGGCTTTATAAACTTTGTTGCGTCCGACAATGTCGTCCGATTTGATTGTTAACATTTCGCGAAGGGTATGGGCAGCACCGTAAGCTTCGAGAGCCCAAACTTCCATTTCTCCGAAACGCTGACCGCCGTTTTGAGCACGGCCGCCCATCGGTTGTTGGGTAACAAGCGAATACGGACCTTCGCTGCGGGCGTGAAGTTTATCGTCAACCATGTGGGCCAACTTAATCATATACATAACGCCGACAGTAATCTTGTTGTCAAATTTGCGTCCGGTACGTCCGTCATAAAGCGTTGTTTTGCCGAAATTGTCAATCAAAGCTTTAGGATTGCGTGGGTTTTCCATCATATCCTTAAGGTCTTTTTCCCTTGCTTCGTTCATGATGGCAACCAAGTCTTCTTGGGAAACACCGTCAAAAACCGGTGTGGCGATGTGAACACCTAGCTTTTTCGCAGCCATGCCGAGGTGAGTTTCAAGCACCTGACCGATATTCATCCGCGACGGAACACCCTGAGGATTTAACATGATGTCAATCGGTGTACCGTCTTCCATGAACGGCATGTCTTCAATCGGCAATATTTTGGAGATAACCCCTTTATTACCGTGACGTCCGGCCATTTTGTCGCCTTCCGTGATTTTCCGTTTTTGAACGATGTAAACGCGAACTACTTCATTTACCCCAGGCGGAAGTTCGTGTCCGTCTTTACGGGTAAAATGTTCGATGCGACTGACGATTCCGCCGCCGCCGTGCGGCACTTTCAAGGAAGTAACGCGGACGTCTTTGGAACTGTCCGAGAAAAGAGCTTGGGAAAGCCGTTCTTCCGGTGTCGGTTCGGTTTGACCTTTAGGGGTAATCTTACCGACCAAAGTGTCACCTTCTTTGACTTCGGCACCGAGCCGAACGATTCCGTGTTCGTCAAGATTGGCGATGGAATCTTTGCTTTCACCGTCCAAATCGGCGGTGATTTCTTCTTTACCGATTTTGGTATCGCGAACTTCGACTTCATATTCTTCGATATGAATCGAAGTGTAAACATCATCCTGAACCAGCCGTTCGCTCATAATAACCGCGTCTTCGAAGTTATATCCTTCCCAGGTCATAAAGGCGATGGTGACATTGCGTCCGAGGGCAAGTTCGCCTCGGTCCATCGAGGAACCTTCCGCAATTATATCCCCTTTCTTAACCCGTTCCAAGATTTTAACAATCGGACGTTGGTTAACGCAGGTCGAATGGTTGCTTCGTTCGTATTTGATTAAATGATAGGTATGGTCAATGTTTTGGTTGTCGCGGACTACAACTTTCGAAGAATCCACATAAGTAACCACACCGTCGACATCCGAAATTATCGCAACCCCGGAGTCGCGGGCTGCTTTATATTCGATTCCGGTTCCGACAATCGGCGCTTCGGCTTTCAATAGCGGAATAGCTTGACGCTGCATGTTAGCACCCATCAGAGCCCGCGTCGAGTCGTCGTGTTCGAGGAAAGGAATGCAGGCGGTAGAGACGGAAACAATCTGTTTTGGCGAAACGTCGATATAATCGACATCCATCCGGCTGACTTCTACGAATTCGCCGGCTTTCCGGGCAACCACTTTTTCGTCATCGATGGTGATGATGCCGGTTACCGGATCTTTGGACATCTTGACGTTGGCCTGAACGATTACGTATTTTTCTTCTTTGTCGGCCGTCATATATTCCATTTCATCGGTAACGATGGCCCGATTGTTTTCCAAATCTTTCTTAACCACCAAATAAGGGGTTTCGATAAAGCCGTATTGATTAATCCTGGCATAACATGCCAAAGAGTTAATCAAACCGATGTTTTGACCTTCCGGTGTTTCAACCGGACAAATCCGACCGTAGTGGGTGGTGTGAACGTCACGGACTTCTAGTTTTGCCCGATCTCTCGACAAACCGCCCTGACCCAAAGCCGACAAACGGCGTTTGTGGGTCAATTCCGACAACGGGTTGATCTGATCCATGAATTGCGACAACTGGCTGCTGCCGAAGAATTCGCGGATTGTGGAGATAAGCGGCCGGATATTGATTAAGTTTTGCGGAACAACGGTTTTGGAATCAACCGAAGTCGACATCCGGTCGCGGATATTCTTTTCAACTTTGGTTAAACCGATTCGGAATTGGTTTTGCAACAATTCGCCAATCGGACGAATCCGACGATTGCCCAAGTGGTCGATATCGTCGACTTTGCCAATACCGTCGTGTAGGTTGAAATAATACGATATCGCCGCAAAAATATCCGACAAGCAAATATGGTTTCGGGTTTCCGATTGGTCATTTCCGATTAATTTGATGATTTGAGTCTTTTCTTTGTTGTCGTGGTAAACCTTGATTTTCAGGATTTCCAAGACAACCGAATCGCCTTCAAGCATCGTTTCGTAATTTTTGGTTACGCGGAAATGTTCGCGGTTGTCTTCAAGTATTTTTACCGTATTTCCGAGCGGTGTGGAATAGTTTATCAAGGTTTCGGCAGGAAGAATAACTTCGCCGGTATCTTTATTAACTAAATCCTCGGCCAAATGATAACCGATAGCCCGGGAAATAACGTCCAATTTCTTATTAACTTTATAACGGCCAACACTGGCAAGATCATAACGGCGGACGTCAAAAAGACGGCTTGCGATAAATTTCCGCGCCGTTTCGGCCGATGTTTTTTCACCTGGACGTAATTTGTCATAGACTTCCTTAACCGCGTCATCTTGACCAAAGGTTTGGTCTTTGGAGAAGGTGTTGATCAGATATTGCGACATCGGTGCGCTTTCGTCAAAAAACAACTCAAAGATTTCTTTGTTTTTGCTGACGCCCAATGCCCGAATAAAACTAGTTAAGGGGATTTTCTTCGAGCGGTCCAGTTTGGCATACCAAACATCACTGGAACGCATTTCGAACTCGATCCAAGCTCCGCGCGTAGGGATGATTTGTCCGCTGAAACGGATTTGCCCGGATTTCGAATCTTTGTTTTTCGAAAAGAAAACGCCAGATGAGCGGATGATTTGAGATACAACAACACGTTCGGAACCATTAATGATGAATGTGCCCCAAGGTGTCATGACCGGAAATTCACCCATAAAGACCTTGTCTTCTTTAACTTCACCAGTTTCTTTGTTTTCAAGGCTGACAGTGACTTTTAAGGCCCGAGAGTAATTGGCGTTATGCATTTTCGCTTCCGCAATCGTATACTTCGGTTCATCGAACTCGTAATCGGTAAAATACAGTTCGAATTTTTCACCGTCGCCGTGGTCTTTAATTGGGGATAATTCATCAAACAAATCTTTCAAGCCCTTTTCCATGAGCCATTTGAAAGATTCGGTCTGTACCTCAATCAGATTAGGCAATTCAACATTGGTCGGTACCCGTGAATAGTTTCGGCGTACTCTGTCTTTACCATATGTTATTTCTTTCCAACTCAAAATAATCCACCTCTATCAATATTTTTCCTTAAAAAGCATGAAAAATGAGCAAAATACCTCATCTTACCATATCTATTTATGATACCATAAGAATGTGCAAATGTCAAGCGATTAAACCCGACCTTTTTTATTTTTGGTTTTGAAAACCGGCCTTGATAATCCAATAGCCTTTTTCTTTGGCAATTATTTCCATTTCGGGAAACAGCGTCGCCAATTTTTCATACGCGCTCGGCGCCCCCTGTTTCTTCTGAACGACAATCCAAAGTTCTCCGTGGGGTTTTAAGTGTTCGGTTGCCCCCTCGAAAATTCCGTGGACAATTTTTTTGCCGGCCCTGATAGGTGGATTGGAAATGATGAGATCGTATTTTCCTTCGACTTTTTCGTATAAATCGCTCTCCCAGACCGTCACGTTTTTCAACTGATTGTGTTCGGCATTTCTCTTGGCGAGATCGATAGCCCTTAAGTTAACGTCAATCATATGCACATATACTTTCGGATTGGCTTTGGCCAAAGTTATCCCGATTGGACCGTAACCGCAGCCCACATCCAAAATCTTGGTGCAGTTTTCGGGCAAAACAACGTTTTTGATCAAAAGACTCGAGCCGAAATCGACTTGTTTTACCGAGAAAACCCCGGCATCGCTAAACAATTCGATGTTGAACTGCTTGTAATAATATGTTATTATATGCTCTTTCGATGCAAGCAAGTCATTATTTTCGAAATATTGTTTGCTCATTTTTCCACCTTCTTTAAAGCGATAAAACCTGAAGACAATTCTTCAGGTTCATTTCTTTTAAAATATTGAAAATGTATTACTTAATTTCAACTTCAGCACCAGCTTCAACAAGTTTTGCTTTAATTGTTTCGGCTTCTTCTGGCGTGATGTTTTCTTTGATTGGTTTCGGTGCATTGTCAACCAAATCTTTGGCTTCTTTTAAGCCAAGACCTGTTAATTCACGAACAACTTTGATAACGCCAAGTTTTGCTTGACCAGGGTGTTTGAGAATAACAGAAACTTCGGTTGGTGCGCTTTCTTCTTGCGCTGCTGCTGTTGCCGCAACCGCAACCGGAGCCGCAGCCGTAACACCAAATTCTTGTTCGATAGCCTTAACCAATTCGTTAAGTTCAAGAACACTCATTTCTTTGATTGCAGAAAGGAATTCTGCGATGTTGATTTTTGCCATTTTTACTTTCCTCCTTGTTAAAAGTTAATTACTTTGCATCTGCTACCGCTTTAAGTGCACAAGCAAGACCGCGTACAGGGGCTTGTAAAACACTTAAGAGCATCGAAATCATACCATTCTTATTTGGTAAGCTGGAGATTTGTTTCAATTCATTGACTGATAGTAATTGATTGCCGACAATGCCCGCTTTAACGGTTAAACGTTCGTTTTCTTTCAAAAAATTGAAAACGACTTTGCTTGCGGCTACTTCGTCTTTGCTGAAGACGGCTGCACTTGGTCCGACAAATGCATCATGTAATTTAACAAATCCAATTTTTTCGGTTGCGCGTTTTAAAATATTGTTTTTGTAAACACGCATACAGCAGTTTTCCTTGTGGAGTCTAACACGTAAATCTGTGATTTCTGCCACAGTTAATCCTAGGTAATCAACGAACACAGTCGATCCCGCTTGTTTTAACTCATTGACAAGCAAATCAACTTCTTCTTGCTTTTTAGCGATTGTCGCTTCATTCATTGTTTTCACCTCCATAAAAAAATCTCTCGTGGGATTTGACGCACGAAAGAAAAATAGGTAGTATATACGAATTCTTCCCTCGGTAGGAAATTAAGCTCTCCCGAGCACCTACTGTCTACGGTCATGACTTTATACTATTTATAACTATTTATTAACTATTGGGGTTTTACTGATTTTAAATTTGGATTGATTATTATTCCATGGATTCGCTGGCGATTTTAATACCAGGACCCATGCTTGTCGAGATCGTTACGTTACGCATATAAACACCTTTTACGGTAGCCGGTTTTACACGCATGAGTTGGCGGTAAACGGCTTTGATGTTTTCTTCCAGATTAACAGTGTCAAACGAAACTTTGCCGACAGGAACTTGAATATTTCCGACTTTGTCGGTCCGATATTCAACTTTACCGGCTTTAAATTCTTTGACAACACGTTCGACATCCATTGTTACGGTTCCTGTTTTTGGGTTTGGCATTAAGCCTTTAGGACCTAAGATACGTCCTAATTTACCGAGTTCACCCATCATATCAGGTGTAGCGATAACTACATCAAATTCAAACCATCCGCCTTTAATCTTGTCAAGGTATTCGGTATCGCCTGCATAGTCTGCACCTGCATCCAATGCTTGCTTAACTTTTTCACCTTTGGTAATAACCAAAACGCGAACTTCTTTACCGGTACCATGAGGAAGTGATACGGTACCGCGAAGGTTTTGTTCGGCTTTACGTGGATCGATGTTTAAACGGAAGGCAATTTCAACTGTTGCATCGAATTTTACAAAACTTGTTTTTTTTGCCAATTCAACCGCTTCGGTTAAAGTGTAGCGTTTTGAACGATCTACTAATTTTAACGCTTCAAGGTATTTTTTACTTCTTTTAGCCATTTTATTCCTCCTAAATGTGGTCTAACGGAGTCTCCTCCCACAATTTAGATTGACAATCTCGAACGGATATTCCCTTCGGATTGTTAAAATCTATCTTGTTGATTATTCGAATTAATCTTCGATTGCAATACCCATGTTTTTGGCAGTACCTGCGATAATTTTCGCTGCTGCTTCAACATCATAGGCATTTAAGTCAGGCATTTTCATTGCTGCTATTTCATTCAATTTTGCGCGGGTGATTTTACCTGCAACTTGTTTTTTGGAATTGGCAGCGCCTGATTCGATTCCTGCTGCTTTTTTCAATAGGTCGGCAGCCGGCGGTGTTTTCGTAATGAACGTAAAGGAACGGTCATCGTAAACAGATATTACAACAGGTACAACATAGCCCATCATATCTTTGGTCCGTTCGTTGAATTGTTGGCAGAATTGTTGGATGTTAACTTGTGCTTGACCTAGTGCCGGACCAATCGGTGGAGCCGGGTTGGCTTTACCTGCTGGAATTTGGAGTTTGATTTGCTTTTTTACTTGTTTAACTTTAGCCACTTGACACACCTCCTTAATTTGTCAGTGATGTGGTTTATGAACATTGTTCTCCCACATGTTAAAAATGATTTATAAATAGTTGCATGTCATGCACGCGTTTATTATTATACAATAATTGCATTATTATGTCAAGGAAAAGCCCCTTTTATTTTTCGAATATTTCACCCCGAAAATAAAAACAATGAAGACGTGCCTCATTGTTCTTTAAACTTTTTTCACTTCATCAAACCGTAATTCCTGAGGGGTCGAACGGCCGAAAATATCAATTGAGACTGTGACGATTTGTTTGTCGTAATCCATTGCTTCGACTTTGACTTCTTGTCCCGCAAAAGTTCCCATAAGGATTTTGACATAATCCCCGACTTGGAAATCAACTTCGATTTGTTGGGTGATGCCCATGCTTTCGAGAATCGGTCTGATTTCTTCGGCCGGAAGCGGAACCGGTTTAGCGCCGCCGCCACTTGATCCCAGGAAGCCTGTAACCATCGGTGTATTACGAACAACAAACCACGATTCGTCCGTTACAATCATTTCCACAAAGATGTAACCCGGGAATAATTTTTCCACTACTTCTTTTGGCCCTTTTTTGGTTTTTTCAATTCGTTTTACTTCCGGAACCAAAACGCGGAAGATATATTTCTCCATATTCATGGAATGAATCCGGCGTTCCAAATTGTTTTTCGCAGCATTCTCAAATCCCGAATAGGATTGAACGATATACCATGCGCGTTCGTTTTCAAAATTTTGTTCTGTCACAGTTTCTAACTCACCCATTTAATGAAAGCGCCGATGCCTAAATCATAAAGAATAAAAACGCCCACTAAGAATAAAACGAAGATTAAAACAACGACGACATTACTGATGAATTCGCTGCGTTTTGATCCGGTGACATGACGCAATTCCACTAGAGACGGACGATAGAAAGGCCAAAGGACAAGTAGCAATGAAACTACACCTAAGGAAATAAGAATCCAAGCAAACACTTTAGGAAAGCCGCCGATTAAGAAAAAGTCGGGACTGACTTGCAATATCTCTGCTACAATCAATGCGCCAAGGACAATTGCAAAAATAGCTAAAATGGCAAGAATTAAATTCTCATACTTGTATTCTTTCGATAAGAACTGAATAACACGATTTTGCTTTTTTTTTGGTTTGCTAGTAACAGCCATAAAATAAAAACCCTCCTACTTGGTTTCTTTGTGTAAGGTATGTTGATTGCACTTTGGGCAAAACTTCTTTATTTCCACCCTTGACACAGTATTTAATTTATTTTTTTCGGTTGTATAATTGCGTGAAAAACATTGTTCACAAACTAAGATGACTTTTTGTCTCATCTTATTCACCTGCCTAACTATTTTATCAAATACTCCCTTTTTTGTCAAAGCATTTAACAGTTTATTTTTCCTTATTCTTTTAGGTTGTATTCTTTGATTTTTCTTTTAATTCGTTCGTTCGTGTTATAGATTTGTTTGATGGTGTATCCAAGTTCTTTGGCGATGATGGCATTGTCAAGATTGCGAACATATTTCAGTTGATATACTTTTCTTTCCAAATCCGAGAACTGTTGCCAAGGAATATCAAGTTGGTTGTGCGACTCGGTTTGATATTCGGGAGCAATCTCTTCCATCAAGACGAAGCGTCTGTTGCGAGCTATCAGACTCCGATTCATCGATATGTATTGATGGACAAGCAGCATACTGAAAAAACGGTTAAAAGTTTTTTGGTGATTCGTTTGATATCTTTTGATTGCCCGCATCAAAACCACCCGGCCTTCCTGCAGGTAATCGTCAAACATCGAACGGTCTTTGCACAACTTGTTTGCGGTCGAAATAATCAACGGTTGATATTTCTTGAACATCAACTCCAGCGCTTCATCGCTTCCTTCGCGGATGAGATACAACAATTGGTTGTCGTTGATGGCAAACAGTTCTTCATTGGTTAATTCTCTCATTTAATCCCCCGATTACGTATTATTTCGTAAAAGATTAGGGCAGCGCTGACGGAAACATTAAGCGAAGTAATATGACCGTGCATCGGAATTTTGACCAAAAAGTCGCATTTCTCTTTAACCAAACGCGAGATTCCCTTTCCTTCGCTACCCAATACCACAACGATTTTTCCGGAATAATCCTGTTGGTTATAATACACGGTACCGTCGGCTTCCAAACCGATTACCCAATAACCGGCTTTTTTCAAAACATCGATGGTTTGCGACAGGTTGACAACTTCTGCAACATCGACATACTCGATTGCCCCGGTCGAGACTTTGGCTACCGTGGCATTTAATTTGACGCTGCGATGTTTGGGAATGATAATTGCATCCATTCCCGTCGCATCAGCGGTTCTTAATATTGCCCCCAAATTGTGCGGGTCTTCCAAACCGTCGAGCATGATTAAAGCCACATTTTCTTTGTTTTGGTTTTTTTGGATTACTTGCGACAAAGGAACCGTGGTATATTCTTTGACTTCGGCTACCACGCCGCCGTGTTTATCGCCATAAATTTGCAAAAACTTCGGTGCCACATATTTTACCGCGGTATTAGCTTCGCAAAACTTGGCAAAATCGCTTTGCTTAAGTGCTTCGGTCAAATAAATCGTATGAATGGTTCGCCCGCCTTTAATCGCTTCCGTAACCGCATTCTTCCCCATGATAATATTCAGCTTTTTTTCATTGGTCATCCGCGGTTCACATCCTTTCGGTTATCGATAATTTGAATCGCCTGATTGATTAAAAAGCTTAGACGTTCCCAATCGTTTTTTAGATAAAGATAGCCGATAACCGCTTCCAAACCGCTGGAAATGCTGTATTCCCCGGGATCGACGTTTTTTCGGTGGTTCAAATGCGCACCGTTTCGCCCCCGTTTATATACGCCCAATTCCTCTTCGGTCAAAAGCGGTTCCAAAGAAACAAAAATCAACGCATGGGCGGAAGCACTGACGTAACTTTTCGCCAGGCGTTGCAAGGACAGCGGTTTGGTTATGCCTTGGCTCAGCAAATACAAGCGGATTTGCAATTCGTAATATGCATCGCCCAAATAGGCCAGGTTGGAACCTGTTAAGTGTTGGGGATTTACGTCAAGCGGCTTCACGATAATTTGATTCCCCGCTTGGCGATTTCCGCTCTCAATAAATCGGCTTGTTGAAAATCTTTCATTTCCCGGGCGCCTTGCCAAGCACGCACCAAAGATTTATCCGTGTCGCTTAACGGTATAACATCGACATGGAGTCCGAGAATATAAAGCATGCCTTGGAAGGCAGCAAAAAATTGATTCAATTTATAATAGGATTCCTGCGAACGGATGGCAATATTGATTTCTTTGATCAGTTGGAACAAAACGGTGATAGCGTTCGGTGTGGAGAAATCATCGGCCATATAATCCAGGAATTCGTTCATAAGCGGATGGACTCCGGCATCTTCGAAAGCGTCGTTAAGTTCCAAGGTCCGATAAAGACTTAAGAAACTGCGTTCGATTTTGTCAAATTCGACTACGGAGCGGTCCAAAAGTTCTTCTTTGAACAGAATCGTTTGGCGATAATGATTGTTGAGAATCATCAGCCGCACGACATTGCCGGAATATTTTTGGAGCACGTCTTTGGCCCAAACCACGTTGCCGAGCGACTTGCTCATTTTTTCGCCGCTTAGGTCGATACGCGCATTATGAACCCAATACTTAGCAATCGTATGATTCGACACCGCAAGCGCTTGGGCGATTTCGTTTTCGTGGTGCGGGAACTTCAGATCGTTTCCGCCCCCGTGGATATCGATTTCCCCTTGGAAGATGGAATCGATCATCACCACGCACTCGGTATGCCAACCCGGACGGCCTTTACCGAACGGACTGTCCCACATGATACCTTCGTCGGTTTGTTTCCAAAGCACAAAATCGCGCGGATCTTCTTTGGCCGAATCGACTTCGATGCGCGAACCGACTTCCAAATCTTCCATTTTCTGATTGCTTAAAAGACCGTAGTCCGGAACGGAAGAAATTCTAAAATAAACATCGGTTCCGCTTTGGTAAGCAACGCCTTTGTCAAGCATGACTTTGATATAATTGATGATAGCTTCCATGTATTCGGTAACCCGCGGACGGGCAAGCAGCGGTTCTGCACCCAACAAATTGTTGATTCGCAAAAATTCATCGATATAATGCTTGGCTACTTCGGTTTCCGAAATGCCGAGTTCTTTGGCCCGCATGATGATTTTATCGTCGATATCGGTGAAATTGGAAACCATTCTGACATTGTATCCTAGGTACTTGAAGAAACGGGCAACCGTATCAAAGAAAACGACCGGACGGGCGTTTCCGATATGGATGTCGTTGTAAACCGTCGGGCCGCAAACATAAATCGAAATTTCCTGGGGTTTCACCGGATGAAAATCTTCGATTTGATTGGTTAACGAATTGTAGATTTTAATATTCATAAAATTACCACACTTTCATCATATGCAATAATTTTTCCATTCGTCCGATAACTACCTCTTTGTTTAACAATTGCAATAATTTGCCCAAATCCGGGCCGTGCATTTCGCCGGTTGTCGCAACGCGGCACGGCATATAGAGCATTTTGCCTTTAACGCCCAATTCTTTTCCGACTTGTTTGATTGCTTGAATGAGCGTTTCTTCATTCCATTCGGTCAGAGTTTGGAAGCGCTGATATAAAGTTTCGATGGTTTTTTCGACACCTTCTTCTTTCAGAAAAGCCACCACTTCGTCCGATAAAGCGTTTAAATCGATTTCTTTAAAGAAATTTTCGTATAGGGTCTTTGCTTCTGCGCCATAAGTCAGACGGTCCCGCAACAAAACGCACATATTTTGATACCACTGGGCAGATGCGTCCGGATTGATTTCTTTTAAGAACGGAAGTAGATAATTGTAATATTCTTCGTCGGATAATTCTTTTAAGTATTCGAAATTAAACCATTGCAACTTCTTGATATCGAAAATGCTGCCAGATTTTTTTAATCCGTCGATGGAGAAACGTTCAATCAATTCCTGCATCGTGAATTTTTCCTGATTGTCTTTCGGGGCCCAGCCCAAAAGCGAAATATAGTTAACAATCGCATGAGGCAAATAGCCTTTTTTGGTAAAATCTTCAAAATTGGCATCCCCGTAGCGTTTGGATAATTTATGCGTTTCGTCCCGCATGATCGGCGGCAAATGAATATATTCCGGAACGTCCCAACCGAAAGCTTGGTAAAGCAAATTGTATTTCGGGGTACTGCTCAAATATTCGTTGCCACGCATGACATGGGTAATTCCCATCAGATGGTCATCGACGACGTTGGCAAAATTGTAGGTTGGAAAAAAATCCGACTTAAGGAGAACTTGGTCTTCGAGTTCCTTGGCATCGACTTCAATCAAACCGTAAATCAAATCGTTGAATTGAACGGTGCCTTCGTCAGGCATTTTTTGGCGAATGACATAAGGTTCGTTATTGGCAAGTTTCTCGGCGATTTCTTCTTTGGATAAGTGCAGACAATGACGATCGTAGCGCACATTGCCGTGTTCGTCTTTAAGCGATTCCAACCGTTCTTTCGAGCAGAAGCAATAATAAGCCTGGCCTTTTGCCACCAGTTCTTCCGCATACTTCTTGTAAAGCGGTTTTCTTTCGCTTTGGTAATACGGTCCGACTTCTCCTTCTTTGCCAGGACCTTCGTCATAATCGATACCGGCAAGCTCTAGGGTTTTGAGAATGGTTTCGACCGCCCCTTCCACGTAACGTTCGACATCGGTATCCTCAATCCGCAAAATAAACGTACCGTTGTTTTGGCGGGCAAAATAATAAGTATAAAGCGCACTGCGTAAATTGCCGACATGCATAAAGCCTGTTGGCGATGGAGCAAATCTGGTTCGAACTTTCTTTTTTTCCATTTTCTTTTCTCCTTAAGCAAATTTTAAAAAAATTACTGTTTAAACAAAGAAAGACCACATAAAGTGGTCTTCCGTTCTCGTTTTGTCTGATCTGGCGTGCAATCCCGTTTAACGTTTCGAATATTGTGGTGCACGTCTTGCTTTACGTAGACCATATTTCTTACGTTCTGTTTCGCGAGGGTCACGGGCAAGAAGGCCAGCCTTCTTTAATGGGCCACGGAAATCAGGGTTAACAAGAAGCAATGCTCGGCTAACGCCTAGACGTATAGCACCGGCTTGACCACTAATGCCACCGCCATTGACATTAACATAGATATCATATTGACTGCCAGTTCCTGTCAAATTGATTGGTTGTAAAACGTCGAGTCGGATTGCGGCTGAAGGGATATATTCAACAAAGTCGCGGCCGTTGATAAGGAATTTGCCGGTTCCCGGCATCATTCTTACTTGGGCAACGGAACTCTTCCGGCGACCAGTTGCCTGATAAACAACTTTTTCCATAAACTACTTTCGTCCTCCTTATTTCACTTTCGGTAATGTTTCTGGTTTTTGGGCAGCGTGTGGGTGTTCAGGACCGACGTAAACATAAAGACGCCGATACATGTCATCACCCAATTTGCCTTTCGGTAACATGCCCCGAACGGCTAATTCCACGATTTTGTGCGGAACTTTGTCGAGCATTTCGGAAGCTGTTCTGACCTTTAATCCGCCAGCATATTGGGAGGCCCGATAGTATTTCTTATCTTCCCATTTTTTGCCTGTTAAGGCAACTTTTTCCGCATTCACAACAATCACATAGTCACCACCATCAACATGAGGTGTAAATGTTGGTTTGTGCTTGCCTCTTAATACGGTTGCGATTTCTGTTGCGAGACGACCTAAGATTTGGTCTGTCGCGTCAACAACGTACCACTTACGTTCAACTGTTTGCTTGTTTGCCATAAATGTTGTGCGCATATGCAATTTCCTCCAAATAATTATTTCATAATTATGTGACCACTGAGGGACCTTTGTCCTCTAATGATCATTTAGAGGGCATAATGTGGGAACGAGTAAAACCCGTTAGTTAAATGTATCGAAAATGTATCGTATGTATTATACTCTAGTTTGAGCATTTTGTCAAATAATTAAACCACGTATTGCGAGGTATTTTTAAATGATGGTGCGTTTGGAAAAATTCCCTTTGATAGTTAAGTCGGACGATACCGACACAAAGGCTTTCGGATCGCATTCCAGGATGCTTGTAATGTAGTTGTTTACTTCGTAAGACGAAACAAAAATCGTCAAAACATACTTTTCCTGCAAAGTATAACCGCCTTTGACCGTATAAATCGTCAGACCGTGATGGAATTTAGCCAGCAGCATTTCCCGCAATTCGTTTGCTTTTTCGGTGATGATTTCGATTTTGGAAACTTTATAGATAATATATAAATTGTCAATTGCAATCATGTAGACAATCAGACGCACGAAAGTAAAGAGCATTGTTTCCAAACCGAAGAAACCTGACAAAAGAATGATTAAACCGTCAACAATCAAAGAGTATTTGGTAAACGAGATATTGCGTCTGACAAACAGACTGTTGGCGATTACATCCATTCCTCCGGACGATCCGCCGCCGCTCAAACAAAGGGCAGCACCCACACCGGCAACGCCGCCGCCGATTAAAGCAAGCAACAACCGGTTTCCCGAGGATAAGAGGTTTTCCTTAACCACCTCAACAACTTTTCCGTTTTCGACAATAACATCGACCAAAGTTTCCTTTAACAAAAAGGAAAACGGTTGGAAATTATATTGGGTAGCCAACCAGTCCAAAAAGGAAATAACCAAAGTTTGGGTCAGGATGGAAAGCAACGTCAAAAAGGCAAATTTCTTGCTGATGTGTTTCCAGCCCAAGATTAATAAAGGAATATTCAGTCCAAAGACAAACAAACCCAAGCTGATGCTTTTTCCCCAAACCAAACCGATAAACCGCGCGATCAGCTGTGAGATACCCGTGATGCCCCCCGCAAAGAACCCCCCGAAATCCAAGAGCCAAACCACGGCGAGCGAATAAATGATACTGCCGAGAACGGTTTTGATTACCGCCTGAACGTCACGGTTGTTGAAAAAATTCTTTGAAAAAAGATTCTTTTTCGGCATTGTAAACTCATTTCCTCTTTCTAATTTGTGTTTGTGCTGATTTGATTAAGTTCCCGTTTTTTGCCGAACGAATGATTGTGATAGAACAAAATTACCGGCACAATGCAAGTAATGGCGCTTGCCACAACCAATGCTTCCGAAAACGGGTGCGTGAAGACATCAAAATGTTGCAAAGCAAGGGATACAATCAAGGTCGATGTCGAAAGAAGATAAGCGATTACGGTGGTCGATAGGGAATACCATTTGGCAAGGTACAATAAAGGAAGTTTGACAACCAAAATTACGAGCAAAATGATTCCAGTTAGATAAACGCCCTGCCAACTGCTGAAAACCTGCACAAGCGGCACCTGCAATCCCAGCAAAAGGAAAAACAGCGGAATAAAGAATCCGGCCCCAAAACTTTCGATTTTGGCTATTTCGCGATGAGAAACCTGGGCATACTTGATAACCATTCCGAACATAAAGGCGCCAAAGATGATTTCGATTCCCGCATATTCGCTTAAAATTACCAAAAGCAAAAAGACAAACAGACTTAAACGCAGGCCGATTTGCAGATAACCGCCTCTGATTCCATCAAACATCGAACGGTTGATTCTTTTCAAAATCAAGAAAACCAACAAAAGAACGGCCAAAATGATTCCGACCACCCAGAGCCGATGGTTTTTTTGAAAAATCATCATGTAGACGGATAAACCGATAATCGACAAAAACTCCGCCAAGGTCGCATAAGTACCCGATAAACGGGTAATTCTTAAGCCGATTTCGGTTCGGCTGTGGATAATCGGGTTAATGTAGGATTCGAAGGTGCTCGCAAGAAGCAACATCATCAAAACAACTCCCTGCCAGAACATTCCGTCTTCGATGTATTTTTTAAAGCAGAAAGCCATAACAAAACTGAGTAAATAGACAATACCCAAGCCCCTTAAAGCCCATTTCAGAATCGGAAATTCCCCGGGCTTTTTGGAAAACACGGTAAAATCGGTGTCAAAGCCGCTTAGGAAAAGCAGCATCGCCAAACTGATGGTATATAAGGATTGGGTAATCGGGGTCCAGAAAAATTCCCGGACTTCGGGATGCAGGCCGAGAATGATTCCGACCAACAATTCTCCGATAAAAATCGGAACCAAGGGTCTTCGAAAGCCCAGTAAAACTATCGGAATAATTGATGCAATCCCGATCAAAACCATGACCGGGATCAGTGACTCAAACGAAAAATTAAAACTGCTTAACAACATAATTCACATCCGACAATTTTCTATTTTATTACGGAGCCGCTTGGCATTTTGCTTTCCAATAATTCCAATTTATCGCCGATTTCGGCGCAAAGAAGCATTCCGTTGGACATTTCGCCGCGGATTTTTACCGGCTTCAAATTAACGACTACCAAAACTTTCTTGCCGATAATTTCTTCCGGAGCATAGTATTCGGCGATTCCGGAAACAATTTGCCTTACTTCTTCGCCGATTTTGACCTGGGAAACCAACAACTTGGTTGCATTCGGATGCTTTTTCGAAGCGATGATTTCCCCTACCCGCAAGTCCAATTTGGCAAAATCTTCGATGGATACTATCGGTTTAGGTTCTTCTTTCGGTTCCTTTGATTCTTTAGGCTCTTCCTTAGGGGCCGAAGGGATTTGTTCTGATTCCTTTTCATCAGCGTGGAAATAAGCCAATTCTTCTTCCAGTTTGACCCGTTTAAAAAGCGGTTCGGTTAAATTTTCCACTGGGTCGGTGAAAGCATAACCGAAGGAAAGGGCATCCAGTTTTGGTAACGGTTCTTTGATTCCGAGCGCCTTTTGAATTTTCGGAGCAGATTCCACCAAAATCGGGGAAACCAGCACACCGGAAATTCTCAGCATTTCGGCCAAATGGTATAGCACGCTATC
This sequence comes from Caryophanales bacterium UBA1427, assembly GCA_002329485.1. Lineage (GTDB taxonomy): Bacteria > Bacillota_I > Bacilli_A > ML615J-28 > CAG-313 > UBA1427. The sequence goes on from DCTZ01000013.1 coordinate 27,000, forward strand.
CAAGACTTCGGCCTTTGCTTCGTCTTTGGCAAGTTTCCACGGTTCCGTTTCGTCAATATATTTGTTGGCACGGTCAATCAAGGTCCAAACCTTGGCAATACCCGCCGGAAGCGAAAAGTTCGCAAAATTTTCGATATATTCGTCGACAACTGTTTTGGTTAAGTCTTTGATTTCCTGATCGTACGGGGTTACGTAGCCCTGATAATTCGGGATGATTCCGTTACGGTATTTTTGAATCATCGATATGGTTCGGCTCAAAAGATTTCCCAAATCGTTGGCCAAATCATTGTTGTAACGTTCGACAAAACGTTCGTAACTGAAAAGGCCGTCGTTTCCGTGGGCAAGTTCTTTCGTCAGATAGTAACGCACCGGATCGACGCCGTAGCGGTTGACCAAATCCATCGGATACACCGCATTTCCCCGCGATTTACCCATCCGACCGGATTTCATCAAAATCCAACCGTGGGCAATCAATTTGAACCTAATCGGGACTTTCAGCGCCATCAGCATTATCGGCCAGTAAACCGCATGAAAACGCAAAATATCTTTGCCGACTACATGGTAAACGAGGTCGTTGTTAACCCAATATTTTTGGTAATTGCGATCGTTCTCCGAACCGTAACCGAGGGCCGTCAAATAATTGCTTAGGGCATCAATCCAGACATAAACCACATGTTTGGGATTGGATAGAACCGGGATTCCCCATTTAAAGGATGTACGGCTAACACAAAGGTCTTCCAAGCCGGATTTGACAAACGACAGCACTTCGTTTCTTCGCTGTTCCGGCTGAATGAAATCGGGATTCTGTTCGATAAAATCAATTAATTGTTGTTGGTATTTGGTTAGTCGGAGAAAATACCCTTCTTCCGAAATAATCCGCGTCGGCTTCCCGCAATCCGGGCAGGTTTGATTTTCGCCGAGCTGCGTTTTGGTAAAATATGTTTCGCAGGAAACGCAATAGTTTCCGCTGTAGGTTCCCAGATAAATATCGTCGTTTTTGAGCATTTCTTCGAACATTTTCTGCACGACTTTGGTATGTCTTGACTCCGAAGTCCGGATAAAGTCGTCGTTGGAAATGTGCAGGTTTTTCCATAATTTCTTGGTTTCTTCCGCAATCCCGTCCACAAACACTTCCGGAGTAAGTCCTGCCTTCTGGGCCGCTTCTTCGATTTTTTGTCCGTGTTCGTCCATTCCGGTCAGAAAAAATACATCGCGACCCATCAGGCGGTTAAACCGCGCGAATACGTCGCAGGCAATCGTGGTATAGGAATTACCGATATGGACTTTGCCGCTGGAATAATAGATTGGTGTTGTAATATAGCAAGATTTTTTGCTAGAGACAGCCATAACTTCATCTCCTTAATTTCTATAATATCATTACTATTAATCTTATACATTATACTATAAGAAACAAGAAAAAAAAAGCATTTCGATAACTGACAAATGTATCGAAATGCCTGTTTTTTAAATCGGTGCTTTTAGTCTTCTGCGATATTGAAACCAAAAACGTCCCAAAACAATTAAGGCCACCAAACCTAAAATTCCCCCAGCTATTCCCACAACAAGCCGGTAATTGTCCAAATAACATTCGACATCGCCCCCGCACCCGATCAATGTGTCCTCGATAACCGAGAAATTTATCCGAACCCGCGACTCGTTTCCGCTTTGGTCCGTGGCAATAACAAGCAGTTGGTAATCCTTAATTTCGGTTAAGGCGCTTCCGTCATATTCTTCGCCGTTCAGATAAATCTCCACAACCGGAAAGTCGTCCAGATTGTCGGTTACGGAATAATTGATTTTTTTGATCAGCAGGTACTTTTTTTGGTCTTCCACCCCGTCGACAAAAATCTTCGGTGCCACAGTATCTTTGATAATAATTTTCTGCTGGACCGGTGCACTTTGGTTTCCCGAATAATCGGTTGCCCGGCAAAGCAAATACCCGCACAGGTTGCTTTTAAGTCCTTTGATAAATTCTTCCTTTCCAACTTCTTCGCTGTAATTTTCATCAAGAAAATACTGAAGCTTAATTTGAGGATTTTGATCAAAAGCATCCGTCACAACAAAACCGTCCCGGAAATCGAAGGTTTCAAGCGCCGGGTCGACCAGTTCCCAAACAGGCTCGCAATGTAGGCTCGGGGCCGTCGTATCGACCAAAACAATCCGGACATCGTAGGACGGGGTTTGGTTCATCTCCTTATCGAAAGCAAAGAAACGAACAATCACGCTTTTTTCTTCCTGCAGGATTGCTTTATAATCTTCCAGTTGGATACCCAATTGGTTTATCCCGATTAAAGCCAGATTGGGGCTCGGATCATAGGCATCCTTTACCTCAACCCAAGTATAAAAATCGAAATCAGCCAAAGCCCAATCCTCCAAATACAGTTCTTCCGCACAATTTACGAACGGCGGAGATTTATCGATTACCGTAATTACCGTTTCCTTGTCGATAGCCTTGTTACCGCTACTGTCATAAGCCCCAAAAACAATTTTTCCCGTCGGATTATGGGCCAAAAATAAAAGGAAATTTTCCCAGGTATCGATTTGGGTCCCATCTTCCTGAAAATACTTCGGAATCGGGTTAACTTGGGAATCGTAGTTATCGATTACTTGGGCTACCATTAGATTCTCCCAAGACAATTGATTATCAAAAACGGTAATACTGGCAGGCACGATTATTTCCGGCGGTTTGGAGTCGATGACTTCCAAAGGTTTGGCCAAAAAACATACTTCTTCGGTTAGAAAATCGGTTACCTGAAGTTTGATTATCTGAATGCCGATGTGGTTGGGATTGATGTCTTGAGCCAACACCTGAAGATGAAATTCCCCGCTGTCCCGATTTAAAACCTGCACATCAGAAAGAAAGTTCGGCAAATCGTCAAACACTTCCATCTTATATGTTTCTTTAGGCCAAGTAATTTTGATTTCCTCGACCACATTCACCAAAAAAGGAATTGTTTCACCGCCGCTAGCAAAGGGGCGGTAAAAACCAAACCTTAGTCCCAAGGTGCTTGCATCAAAAAAATCCAACGAAATAACGTCTTCGACATCTTCAATTTCCGTTAAAGCCGTAAAAGAAACCGTCCCCAAATGAGAAAACAACCCGCACGTATAACCAGTATCGATTTGCTTTCCTTTGAAATAAGTCAACCGGCAATACTTTTCGTCGACAACATTATTGATAGCCATGATATCGCCCGAACCGGCCTGACCGAAAATCCGGTTTTCGGAGAAAACAAAACATTGGCCGTTTGTCTCCACCGGTTTCAATTTTGAGTTGTCATATTTTATGACGATATCCGCTTGGTACAAATCGTAAAAAGCAAGCAAAGTAAAACGCAAAGTAAGTTCCTGGTCTTTTTTTATTTGTCGGTTATTATAAATAACATTTACAACCGTATCGGACCTTTCCGCTTTTACCGAAAAACCCCGGTTACATAAAAGCAAAAGGCCGGTCAGCAACAAAACGAATATAATTTTACGCACTGAAATCTCCTCCCAATGCAACCATTATAAGCAGAAACTCAGGCAAAAAATGCCGGAAATTGGGAAGAAGAAAAAAAGGGGATTCCCCCTTCAGAATGATAACAAAGTTTTATTTGTCTGATAAAAAAATAAGGTTTCTTCATTTTAAAAAAACGATGGAATAATCGAAAGATATTTCCATCGTTTGCAGGTTAAATGTCGTATTTGCTGAGGATTGCCTGCGGGGTATTGCGCATCAACCGGAAAACCGGCAACAAGCCGACAAGCACGTTGATGATAACGATAATCGCCAAACTGCCGAAAAGCACCGGAAAGTTTAGTTTGAAAACCGGAATAAGAATCTTTCGGTTCGATTGGAACATGACAAACAAGGCAAGGATATAACCGCTAAAGGAGAAAAGACTGGTGATTGCCAAGATTTCTCCCAGGTGCATTTTGTAAATATTGTACCGTCTTAAACCCAAAGCCCGGTAGATACCGATTTCTTTGATTCGGCTGATCATGTTCGAACGCATGACAAAGTACAGCATTAAAAGCGGTGCAATCAACATAATTGCGACAAAGATCAGCAGGATTCTGAAAGCCGACAGTTTGTTGGTCCGATAATTAAGATAAGCTTCCTCATACAGGGATGTCGCCATTCCGCCCATTTCGCGGATTTGTTTTGCGGTTTTGATCGGGTTGCGCGAATACAGATAATAACTTGTGCCGATGGCGTAATTGGTTTCGAAAATCAAATTTGTCATATCTTCTTCGCTGAAGACGATTCCTACTATAGTCGCATCGCCGTCAACCGAAAATTTGCCTTTTACGGTATAACCGGAAAATTGATCGCCGACATTCAAGTAAACAGGGAAGTTTTCCGAGACCAATATTTCCTGATGTTTCAGTTCGGAAACGGTAGTCGTTACGTCGCCTAACAAATAAACCGGAAGGTACAAATTATTGGTGGTTTTGTATTGCACTACATTGGCAATAAAGTAATCGCTTTTGGATAAATAAATCGCCAATTTGTCGGTTTCTTCGATTCCTTTGATTTTATATTCCCTATCGCCGATGGTCATCTTTTGGTTTTTTATCATTTTATCGCTGGAAAAAAAGGTATCGTTATAGAACTTGTCTCTGTTTAAGAGTTTCTTGACAATCCCCCGCGACAAAACGACTTCGCCGTTGTTTGGTTTTAATTGGATGGATGGATCGTAGGACAGGACACTCGGCAGATAAGTCATCGATTCTCCGGATAAAAAGGTTTGATAATAGCCTTCGACCGTCATCAAAATCGGCGGAGCAGAGTTTTTTCCCACTGCATAAACCCCGGCCAAATTGAAATATGACTGAAAATCCTCGAAAGCCTCGTTATAATTTTTATTCTGGTCAATATTGACAATATCGCGGTTGAAATTCACAAATTCGCTTTCGTCGATTGTGGTGGCCTGCTGATATAAACCTAAGGCCAAAGTCAGTAAAAACGAAGAAATGACAAAACCGAAAAGGATGATTTTTTTCATCCGTGAAATATTGAAAATTTCCTGGAAGCCTTGTTTGTAAAACCGCCAAAGACTTAAGTTGTACCGCTTCTTGTTTGGAACAGCCAGCGGTTGCCATTTGTCCATGGCTTCTTTCATATCGAAGGTTTCCGCCGGGCGGGTGCCCTCCTGGAAAGAAAACAAGCTGCCTTCCGAAATCACTTCCAATTTGTAATCGGAATCGATTTCCGGTTTGAGGTAAATATTTTTGCCGCGCACAACGAGTTTCAGACGAACATTCAAAGAATCGATGTCAATCGGCGAATCGCTCAGAAACTCCAAATTGACGCTTCCGTCCCGAACATTTACCCGATGTTCCAAATCGCCCAAATAAACCACTCGGTCATCAACATAGTTGCTATCGCCGCTGCCTTCGTTTACTTTGTCTTCCACAATTCTGCCGTCGGATATCGTGATGATTCGGCTGGCAAACATGAAAGCCAAAGGTCTTTCATGGGTTACCATGACAACGAGACGCGTCTTGGCGATTTCTTTCAAAATGTTCATGATAATCAGGGTATTTTTGCGATCGAGATTGCCGGTAGGTTCGTCCGCAATCACATATTTCGGATCTTTTACGATTGCCCGGGCGATGGCCACCCGTTGTTGTTCGCCGCCGGATAAGTTCTTGGCAAGACGGTTCTTGTACTTGTCCATTTTCACAATGGCCAAAGCCTGAAGAACCCGGGTTTTGATTGCTTCCTTATCTTTGATGCCCAACATTTCCAAACTAAATGCAACGTTTTGGAAAACCGTTTGGTCACCGAAAAGGTGATAGTTTTGGAAAATATAACCGAAATATTGGTTGCGCAAATCGTCCCAGGTATGGTGGCGGTATTTGGTAATGGTTTGGTTTTCAATCTCAATTGCTCCGCTGTCGATTTTGTCCAACCCACAAAGCGCATTCAAAAGCGTAGTTTTTCCGCTGCCGCTCGGACCCAAAATCGCCACAAAACCAACGGCTCCCAAATCGATGTTGATATCGTTAAGGACATGGATTTCGTTGCTTTTGCCTTTATTATAAAACTTATTGACTTTTTGTAATCTAAGCATGGCGTCCTCCTAGGCGAATTCCTTGGCAACAATCGTCGACATCAGCAAGCGCTTCGAATACCGAAGGGCAAGGAACACCGCCAATACAAAGATGATAAAGCCTACGGTCAGGATGTGGAGCAGATCCAATCTTGCGAAGATTTGCAAAATAAAGAAACGTTGACGCAAGCGGATAATGGCCCAGGCAATAAACATCGTCAAAAAGGTGATTAAAGCCAAAGTCAACAATTGGGCAAAGATTTGAATACGGATCTTTTGGCCGTCGATACCAAGCGATCGCATGACCAAAAAGCCTTGTTTTTCGCTGTAAATGATGTTCTTAAGCGAAATATAAGCCAGGAAATAAATTCCGACCAATAAGAGGGCGACCAAAATGACCATAAAGATTTCGGTGACGACCGAAAAAACATTGCCGTAATTGGTCTGGAAATCACTTAAAGCCAGGGCATAGAAAGGCCCTTCTTCGATTTTTCGAGCAAGTTCCAAATCTTTATCGGGGTTTTCCGGGGTGATGCTGACTTGGAAAATATCGTTAAGGCCGAGGTTGGCAAATTCTTCCTCGGAAACCCGCAGTATTTGACGGATTAAATAACCGTTTTCGACCTGACTGCGCCAATCCCCATAACCGGCTTCTTTTCCTGGATAATCTTCCATCCTGACGGTAACATTCAAATCTTTTAAGGTTCTGGTTAAAAAGAGATTACTGAAATTGACATCGGTAGTAAAGGGACCGATGGTACGGGTTTCACCCACAACCATTTTCAGGATTGCTTCTTTACCCGATAAAGTGGCATCCGGTATTATGATCAAACCGCGTTCGACAGGGGGTGCACCTGGGATCGTGAAGGAGAAAGAAGAAACAGAAATGATGGCAGGCTGTTGCAAACGTTCGAGGACCGGGTCCGTAACATATATTTCTCCTTCGCCTTCGAAAACACCGACAATCACGGCATCTCTGGCGCTATCTTCGACTTCAAAGCGTAAGCGGATCGGTTGATTGAGCAAATCTTTTAATTCCGTTTCTTCCGGTAAGTATCTTACCGAAAAAACCACTTCGTTTTCGTTTTGGGGAAGTCTGCTGCCGGCGATTAAGTCTTTTTCCCTTAATTCGCTTGTACTGCGGACAGAAGTATTATAGTCGTAATAGTCGATATTCTTGAAATAAAAATATGCACTTTGCTCAAGCGCCAAATCGTATTTAATCACGTTTTTTACCCCTTTTATGTTTTTTAGGGCAGTTATTTCTTCTGGGGTAATCGGACTGTTGTCGGTTTTTTTAACCACGATTCGACCGGGATAATAAGAGAAATTGTTGACACCGACCCAATAGCCGCCGCCTAAGTTGGAATCGCTGAAAGCATAAAGCGAATAAGCATAAGCCGAAAGGATATTGAGTACCATAAATATAAACAGCAACAACACCAACTTTTTCGGCGTGGAAAACAAAAAGCGGATACCCAAATCGACAGCGGTTTTGGTCGCCACCGATTTGGATTCCGGAATGGTCAAAGCGATATCGCTTTGAGGTTTTTGCCCCGTTTCCACATCGCTTTCGATCATCCCGTCGTGCATCGTGATAACTCTCGTCGCATGCATGATTGCTTCTTCGATATCATGGGATACCAATAAGACCAATTTGTTGTAACTGACCTTGCGAAGCAAAGCAATAATTTCTTCGCTCGTCTTTTTATCGAGATTGCCGGTTATTTCATCGCACACCATAATCGGGGCATCGCTGGCCAACGCTCTGGCAATCGCTACCCGCTGTTTTTCACCGCCCGAAAGCTGCGTGACACGGTGTTTTTTTCGATGGGATAAACCGACTTCGTCGATTATTTGCAGAACTTTATCCTGTCTTTCGGTTTTCGACAAACCGCGGGCGATTAAAGCCAGTTCCACATTTTGATAAACAGTAAAAGAATCTACCAAATTGTAATTTTGGAAAATAAAACTGATATAATTGCGCCGGTATTCTTCGTACTCTTTGGGCCCGAAATAGGTTGAATCCTCCCCATTAATGTAAAGGATACCTTCTTCATAGGTATCCATTCCGCTTATTACATTAAGAAGGGTTGTTTTACCCGATCCGCTCGGTCCCGTGATAATCACGAATTCGCCCAAACTAAAAGAGCAATTGACCTTACGGAGACCAAGGCCGACACCGCCGGCACCGGTATAATACTTGCTGATATTTTCCAACTGAATTATCGGTTTCGACATTTTAAAACCCCCTTGGTTTATTTGATGATTTCGATTTTCATCATGTTGGTAGTACGGGCAATATTCAAAGGGATGCCCGCAGTTACAATGACCATATCACCAGGGGCAAACTCAAACTTTTTATTCGCTTCTTTGATGGCTTGTTGAATGACATTTTCAAAATTATCCTGCAAGACCGCCAAAATCGGGAAAACGCCCCAACTCAAAGCAAGACTGCGCATAACTTTACGGTTCATCGTAACTGCAATTATCGGTGCTTTCGGCCGAAAATGCGAAACCGCCCGCGCCGTAAAACCAGACATGGTCGGAGTGAGAATCGCCGAAACAGGGAGCTGGTGCGCCGCATCCGCAACGCTTAAAGCTATGGTCGAAGCGATATCGTTGACGCGCGCTTCCTGCGCCCGCAGCATCAATTCTTTGTAATTGATTTCTTCTTCCATCCGCAGGGCAATCGTATTCATCATGGTTACCGATTCGACCGGATATAGTCCCGAAGCCGTTTCGCCGCTTAACATGATGGCGTCGCAGCCGGATAAAACCGCCGTGGCAACGTCGTTGACTTCCGCCCGGGTCGGCCGCGGATTGTATTGCATCGATTCCAGCATTTGCGTAGCCACTATTACGGGTTTATTCGCAAAGTGGCATTTGGACACGATGGAACGTTGAAAAATCGGTACTTCGTGAATCGGAACTTCGACGCCGAGATCGCCCCTGGCCACCATAATTCCGTCCGCAACGCTTAAGATTTCGTCGAAATTGCGGATACCCATCGTGTTTTCGATTTTGGCAATGATTTGGATACCTTTCCCGCCATGTTCTCTTAGGAAATTACGCATTTCGATAATATCTTCCGGGCAGGAAACAAAGGAAGCCGCAACAAAATCCACTTCGTTTTCGCAACCGAAAGCCAAGTCTTTTTTGTCCTGTTCCGACAAAAACGGTAAACTTAACTTGACCGATGGAACATTGATGCCCCGCCGGTTTTTCAGCGTCGCGTTGTTTTCGATTAAGCACACCAATTCCTGGTTGTCATAATCTTTTGACAATACTTGCAAAGTTAAATTTCCGTCATCGACCAAAAGGATATTACCGACTTCGACATCGTTGATTAGATCCGTATGGGTAACCGAAAACTTTTCTTCGGTTCCCAATACTTCATGCATGGCAATGCGAACTTTATTGCCTTTTTTCAAGGTAACCTTGCCGTTTTCAAAATCATGGGTACGGATTTCCGGTCCCTTGGTGTCCAACATTATGGCAATTTCGGTTCCCAATTCCTGATTGGCAGCGCGAATCTTATTGATGTTATCCAAATGTTCCTCATGGCTGCCATGAGAAAAGTTCAGTCTGGCAACATCCATCCCCGCTAAAATTAGGTTTTTAATCGTTTCTTTGGATCGACTGGACGGTCCAATGGTTGCCACAATTTTGGTTTTGCATAAAAAATGATTCATTATGAACTCCTCAAGATAAGATGTGCATCAGCTCATCAAAGTTTTTGAACATATTTTTCTTTGCGGTTAATGCTTCGGCTAAAGGAATTTCGATTATTTCATTGTTTTTGATTGCGATAGCGATACCGCCGCGTCCCCCGAGAGCTGCCAGTACAGCGGCATGTCCCATCCGCGAAGCAAGAATGCGGTCTTGAGCTGTCGGTGAACCTCCTCTTTGAATATGACCGAGAATCGTCGCCCGACAGGAGAAGCCGGATTTTTCTTCGATTTCCCGGGCCAATTCATGAACATCGGTAACGTGTTCGGCCACAACGACCAAAGCATGGCGTTTGTTTTGCGCTTTCCAGGTCTTGGCTTCGGCCAGGATTTCTTCCAGGTTGAAAGTTTCTTTGCTGTGAATAACTACTTCGGCTCCAGCCGCAACTCCCACAGCCAACGCAATGTCGCCGCAATACCGTCCCATAACTTCGATAATGGAACAGCGTTGGTGTGCATTCGAGGTATCGCGCAATTTATCGCATGCATCAAGCGCGGTATTAAGCGCCGTATCAAAACCAATCGTAAAATCGGTTGATGGGATATCGTTATCGATTGTGCCCGGCAAAGCGATGCAAGGCATGCCGAGTTCGGTCAGCCGTTTGGCGCCTTGATATGTGCCGTCGCCGCCGATGGTTATCAGATAACTGATACCGAGTTGTTTCAAATTGTTGATACCGATTAAACGGTTTTCGTCTTTGACGAAATCTTTCATTCGGGCAGTTCCAAGGATTGTTCCGCCGCGCGTGATAATATCGGTTACCGATCTGCGGTCCATGCGGAAAATATATTTTCCGCCTTCGAACATTCCTTTATAACCGTCCTGAATTCCGTAAACTTCCGCACCATAATATTCGCCGGCACGGACAACGGCGCGGATAGCCGCATTCATTCCCGGGGCGTCACCGCCTGAAGTTAGAATTCCAATTTTAATTCTTTTTTCTTCCATCATAATCTCCTTCATTCACTACACATTAACGTTTTGTTATTGTTTTTTTTAATTATTTTACTTTGGTTAAATGCCAAATGCGCTTGACATAATCTTCGATGCTGCGGTCGGCCGCAAACCTTCCCGCTTCGCTGATATTGATTAACGACATTTGGTTGAAGCGTACTTCGTCCTGATATACTTGGTCCATCAATTGATGGGCTTTCATATAACTTTCGAAATCCGCCAGACACATATATTGGTCAGCTACTCCCCAGTTGGTGAGCAAGTAGTTGGCGATATTTTCGAAACTCTTTCCGGCAAAGCCTTTCTTGAGGGCACCGATGACTTCGCGTATTTCCCGGTTGTTGTTGTAATAATAAGTGGAATTGTAACCCGCTTTCCATAAATCGTTGACTTCTGGAGCGGTTAAGCCGAAAATAAAAATATTGTCGTCTCCGACCGCATCGCAGATTTCCACATTCGCTCCGTCCATCGTACCGATGGTAACCGCACCGTTGATCATGAATTTCATATTGCCGGTACCGCTCGCTTCTTTTCCCGCCAACGATATTTGTTGACTGATTTCGCTGGCCGGCATCAATTTTTCTGCAAGCGTCACATTGTAATCTTCCAAGAAAACCACATTCAGTTTCCTTCTGATTTCCGGATGAAGGTCTATTTCTTTGCTTAGATAATTAATCAATTGAATGATTTCTTTGGCCACGTAATAGCCCGGTGCCGCTTTCGCTCCGAAGATAAAGGTTTGAGGAGTCATATTAAGGTCCGGATTTTCTTTCCATTGGTTGTAAAGACTGATAATCTTTAGGACGTTTAACAGCTGCCGCTTGTATTCGTGTAGCCTTTTGACCTGAACGTCAAAGCGGGTTTCCGGATCGATTTTTATGCCCTGTTTTTGGAACACATAGTCCGCAAAAGCAACTTTGTTTTGGTATTTGATTTCCTTTAAGCGTTTCAAAACCTCAAGGTCGTTTTCATAAGCGCGAAACTTCTTGAGTTCGCTCGCATCATGGTAATATCCGTGACCGATGGTTTCGTCCAGCAGCTTTGCAAGCAACGGGTTGGATTGGTTAAGCCAACGCCGGTGGGCAATACCGTTCGTGACATTGGTGAATTTTTCCGGCGTCAACTGATAGTAATCGTTAAACAGTGTCCGTTTGATGATATCGCTGTGCAAAGCCGATACCCCGTTAACCGAGAAACTGCCGATAACGCTCAGATTGGCCATCCGGATTTGATGGTTGGCGATAACAGCCATACGATTGATTTTGTTCCAATCGCCCGGATATTTTTCCCAAAGCATCCGGGAATAACGTTGGTTGATTTCTTTGATGATTTGGTAAATCCGCGGTAATTCCTGAGCAATCATGGTTTCGTCCCAAACTTCAAGAGCTTCCGCCATAACGGTATGATTGGTATAAGCTACGGTGTTCGTAACTAACTGCCAAGCTTCGTCCCAACCGAAACAATAGTCATCCATCAGTATCCGCATCAATTCCGGAATACAGAGCGCCGGATGGGTATCGTTGATATGGATAATCGCATATTGACTCAAAGTATGCAAATCGTGATACCGTTTCAAATGATCCGCCAAAATATCCTGAATCGAGGCGCTGACCAAGAAATACTGTTGTCTCAGCCGCAGGCTCTTGCCTTGGGAATGGTCATCGGACGGATACAAAACTTTGGATATCAGTTCCGCTTCATGGCTGGCCTGTAAAGCTTTGAGATAATCCCCTTCGGAGAAAGATTTCATGTCGAACTGTGTAGAACTTCGGGCCCGCCACAGGCGCAAAGTCGAAATACCTTCGGAGTCGCCGCCTGAAATCAACAAGTCGTATGGAACAGCTTCGACTTCGTTATAGTCGTGGTATTCAACCCGCATATGTCCTTCTTCGAAGTGTTCGCTTACCCAACCGTCGAATTTGACGGTTTTGATTCGGTCGCTGCGCGGAATCAGCCACACTTCGCCGCCCGGAAGCCAAACATCGGGTACTTCCGTTTGCCAGCCGTCAACCATTTTTTGTTTGAATAAACCGAATTCGTAACGGATGGAAAAGCCGGTAGCCGGATATTGCAAACTGGCAAGGGAATCCATAAAGCAAGCCGCAAGCCTTCCCAAACCGCCGTTGCCGAGACCGGCATCCGGTTCTTGTTCATAGAGGTCATCAAGTGAAAAGCCATACCCTTTCAAGGCTTTTTGGTAAGATTCGACGATTCCCAAATTATACAAATTAGTCTTCAGAGAACGCCCGACTAAAAACTCCATGCACAAGTAATAAACCCGTTTGGCTTTACTTGCTTTTACCTTGCGATTAAATTGTTTCTTTTTTTCCATCAACAAATCGAGGACCGATAAGCTGACTGCTTTATACATTTGTTCCAAAGTGGCCTCGGTCGGCAAGACCCCGAAATAATGGGCTAATTTGTTCTCGACGATTTTTTTAACTTCATGTTCTGTCATTGGTTCTCCTTCATTTCTAGTAAGCTCATATTCATTATTGTTTTAAAACTTGCTCATACATTTTGAGATATTCTTTGGCCGATTTCGTCCAACCGAAATCCGTTTCCATAACCGTATGAACTTTTTTCATCCAATCGTCCGGGTTTTGATAATCGTTCAAAGCCCGTCTGAGGGTTGACAGAAGCGCTCCGGAACTGTATTCGGCAAAAGTATATCCGTTTCCGTTTTCCCCGGAAAAGTCTTTGATACTGTCGGCAAGCCCTCCCGTTTCGCGCACAATCGGAATCGAGCCGTAGCGCGATGCAATCATTTGGGCCAAGCCGCACGGTTCCGCTTTCGAAGGCATCAGGAAGATATCGCTGGCGCCGTAAATCTTGCGCGACAAATCAGGATTGTAAGCGATGATGACGCGCAATTTCGAACCAAATTTGTTTTCCAAATCTTTGAAATATCCTTCGAAGTGAATGTCACCGGTTCCGAGCATGACGATTTGCACTTTTTCAATCAGCAATTCTTCTATCATGCCTTTGACAAGATCCAATCCCTTGTGGGCTACTAGTCTTGTGACCATCCCGATTAATGGAATCGATTTGTCAACCGGTAAATTCAGCATTTTTTGCAATTCGATTTTGTTTTCTACCTTATTTTCTACGCTTTTGGAATTATAATTCACAAACAGCGCTTTGTCTTTGGATGGACTGTAAAAGTTTTTGTCGATGCCGTTAAGGATACCCACCAATTTATGTTTGACCCGTTCGACTTCATACTCCAAGCCGTGTGCGTATTCCGGGGACAAGATTTCTTTGGCATAGGTAGGACTGACCGTGGTAACGATATGCGAGGTTTCCATCGCGCCCTTCATGATATTGATTGAACCTTTATACTCCAACAGATGGCTGTCAAAGCGGGAGATGCCAAAGGTATCTTCCAAAACATCCCAGTCGTTCGCAAAAATACCTTGGTATTCGATGTTGTGAATCGTAAAGACAAACTTGGTGCGGGCAAAAACCGGATTGTCCCCGTAATGGGTTCTGCGGTAAACCGGCACCAAACCGGTCTGCCAATCGTGGCAGTGCACGATATTCGGTTTTAAATTCAAATACAGGATGGCATCGAGACCGGCTTTGGCAAAGAACGCAAAGCGTTCGCCGTCGTCAAAGTAGCCGTAGAAGTTCGAACGTTTGAAATAATATTCGTTGTCCAAAAAATAATAGGTTACATCTTTGGCTTCATATTTGAAGATCCCGCAATACTGCTTGCGCCAGGCCAGCTGAACCGTCATTTGTCCGACATAGAGCAGTTTGTTGCGCCAGGCGGGGTTGATTTTCGAATAAAGCGGCAAAATAACGCTTACGGTCGCTTCGCTCGCGCTGGCTATTTTTTGGGGAAGCGAGCCGATGACATCGCCCAAACCCCCCGATGCAAAGAAAGGTTGACACTCAGAAGCGATAAAAACGATTTTTTTATCTTCCATATTACCTCCTTAGACCATGACATTTTTTCCCAAATAATAAGGGATGGTTTCGCATCCGGATAAATTGCGCCGGTCGCGAATGGTGACATTTTTATCCGCTACCACGCAATTCAGTTTTACGTGTTCGCCGGTAATGGTATCCTGCATCAGGATGGAGTTTTCTACAACCGTGTTTTTGCCGATTTTGACTCCCCTAAAGAGAATACTGTTCCGCACGGTTCCTTCGATTACGCATCCGTCCGCAATATAACATCTTTCCACCACCGCATCCTTTCCGTACTTGGTCGGAGCGGAGTCGCGGACTTTGGTGTAAATCGCCTGATTTTTCTGCTCGAATATTTCGGCCCGGACTTGGGAATCAAGGAGTTTCATATTGTTGGCAAAATAAGTAGCCAAGGAACTGATGTGAAGGTACGGTCCTTCATATTCCGATGCGTAAATGTTTAAAAGCGAAGTGTTATGCAAAATGATATCACGTTCGAAATTGTTGGCGCCGTGGGCTAAGGCCTCGTCGATTAAATTGTACAACAATTTGCGTTTGATAACCCAGGCATTGACGGCCATGTTGGCGGTGGTGCCGACATCGCTCGTTAAAGACGCGGAAGTCACTCTGCCCGCTTCGCCGATTGTCAGACTCATATGAGGATGCAAATCCGGAGTGATTTCCGCTTTTTGGTAAACCACGGTGATATCCGCATTCCTTTCCTCATGTTCCTGGATAACCTGATGGTAATCGATGACATTGACGCTGTCGCAGTCCACCATCAGAACATATTCTTCGTTGGCTTTGGAGATAAAGCCCATCAGGCCTTTAATCGCTTCCAAACGGTTGGCATAAAGACTGTCCGAGCGGTAATTTCCGAAAGGCGGGAAAATCGTAACCCCACCGTTACGGCGGGAGAGATCCCAATCCTTACCGGAACCGATGTGGTCCATCAAAGACTGATAATTGCGTTTGGCAATGATGCCGACCCGCGTAATCCCCGCATTCACCATATTGGACAAAGCAAAGTCCACCAAACGGTATCTTCCGCCGAAAGGAACCGAAGCAAGCGTGCGAAACCGGGTTAATTCATCAACGGTATCGGTATGTAAATCTGAAAAGATAATTCCTAAAGCTCGCATGAACATTTATTTCCTTTCCGAGAATTTGGGTCGGGTTCTTCGATATTGGCACCCGCCGGAATAACTTCTTTTTCTTTAATTACCACGTGGCGTCCCACGACGGCAATTCCCACGGATTCGGCTTTTTCGGCGCCGATTGTTGCACCTTTATCGATGTGAACTTCCTCGTCGATAATGCTGTAGAAGACTTTGGCGTCTTCGTGAATCACGCTGTTGGAAAAAATAACGCTGTCTTTGACAAATGCGCCTTTTTCGATTTTGACGCGCGGACCGATAACGCTGTTAATAACGGTTCCTTCAATCGTGGCACCCCCGGAAACGAGCGAATTGACCACTTGCGCCTTTTCTCCGATAAAGTGCGGCTGAATACCGATATTGCGCGAATGAATCCGCCAGAACGGGTCGTAAATATCAAACTTCGGGTTATCTCCGATTAAATCCATATTGGCGCTCCACAGACTTTCGATGGTACCGACATCTTTCCAATAACCTTGGAAAGGATAGGCAACCATTTTTTCGCCGTTTTCAAGCATCATCGGAATAATGTTTTTACCGAAATCGTTTTGGGAACCCGGTGTGGCTTCGTCCAGTTTCAAATAATGAGCCAATTTTTCGGTTTTGAAAATATAAATACCCATCGACGCTTTGGTCGATTTCGGTTTTGCGGGTTTTTCTTCAAACTCATAGATGATATTTTCTTCGTCGGTGTTCATGATTCCGAAACGGCTCGCTTCTTCCAAACTTACTTCCAAAGTTGCGATGGTGCAATCGGCATCCTTTTCGATATGGTATTGCAGCATTTCCGAATAATCCATTTTATAAATATGGTCGCCGGAAAGAATTAAAACATGTTCGGGATCGTAACGTTCGATGAAATGTAGATTTTGGTAAATCGCATTGGCTGTGCCTTTATACCAATCGGTACGGTTTTTGGCCTGATACGGCGGCAAAATGTGCACGCCGCCGAAGGTTCGGTCCAAATCCCACGGCGAACCGTTGCCGATGTATTCGTTCAAAAGAAGCGGTTGATATTGGGTCAATACCCCTACGGTATCGATGTTGGAATTGGTGCAATTCGAGAGGGTAAAATCAATAATGCGGTATTTTGCGCCGAAAGAAACAGCGGGTTTGGCGATGGTAGTCGTCAGCGCTTTTAACCTGCTGCCTTGTCCCCCCGCAAGCAGCATCGCGATACATTTCTTTTTGTTATACATCTTTCCTTTTTACCTTCCTATAATATATTCCACAAAGTGGTGGCAAATCAAGTTTCATTCGGTTGTTTTTTACTTTGGTTTTCTTGGGAATATCGTCAAATCCCCGGGTGGCAAGAATCAATTCGTACTGACCGTTGTCGACATTCAATTCGTAACCTGGCCAACCGGATCCGGAGAAGTTGCAGATGACCAAGATATCGTCGTTATTCGGACTTAAGCGATAATAAGAAAAAACATTGTGGCCGGCATCATCCGGATTAACCCAGCAGAAACCGTCCCAGGAAGTATCGTTTTCGTATAAAGCGGGATATTGCAAATACAAGCGGTTCAGATATTTGACAAAGGTTTGCAAATCCCGATGGGATTCGTATTGCAATAGCAACCAGTCGAGTTCCCGGCGTTCATTCCATTCGATAAACTGGCCAAACTCATAACCCATAAAGGTCAGCTTCTTGCCCGGATGGCTCATCATGTAAGCCAAATAAGCCCGTAAACCGAAGAATTTATCTTCGTAACCCCCGGGCATTTTATTTAAGAGCGATTTTTTGCCGTGAACGACTTCGTCATGCGACAAAGCCAAAATAAAATGCTCGGAATAAATATAAGTCATCTGAAAAGTTATTTTATTATGCAGATATTGTCGGTAAATCGGGTCATTGGAAAAATACGTCAAAGTATCGTTCATCCAGCCCATATTCCATTTATAGTCGAATCCCAAGCCTCCGTCCGAAACGGACTTGGTGATATCCGGAAAAGTCGTCGACTCTTCCGCAACCGTTATCACGCCCGGGTGATATTCATGCACGATTTGGTTCAGTTTTTTGATAAAAGCCATTGCTTCCAAATTGATGTTGGTGCCGAAACTGTTGGGGTGCCATTCGGTGCGGTCATAATCCAGGTAAAGCATCGATGCCACCGCATCCACCCTGAGCCCGTCCACATGGCATTCTTCCAACAAATACATGGCACTCGATACCAAAAAGCTTTGGATTTCGGGCCGGCCGTAATCGAAACAGCGGGTGCCCCAACTTTTGTGTTCCCTCCGGGTCGGATCGGGATGTTCATAAAGAAACGAACCGTCAAATTCGATCAGGCCGTGGGCATCCTTGCAAAAATGACCGGGAACCCAATCGACGATGACCCCGATGCCGGCTTGGTGGCAGGTATCGACAAAAACTTTGAAATCGGCCGGCGTCCCGTAACGGGAAGTCAGCGAAAAGAAGCCGGTGACTTGGTAACCCCAGGATTCGTCCAAAGGGTATTCGTAAATCGGCATGATTTCCAGATGGGTATAACCCATTTCCTTGGCGTATTTGCTCAATTCGTCGCCGAGTTTGCGATAGTCGAAAACATTCCCGTCCGCATACCTCCGCCACGAGCCCAGGTGCACTTCGTAAATGTTCATCGGTTTCTGATGGTGGTCGTTTTTCTTGCGCTGTTCCATCCATTCGTGATCCTGAAACCGGTAATTGTCCAGGTTATAAACTTTGGATGCTACTTTCGGTCTCAGTTCCGAATGAAAGGAAAACGGATCGGATTTATAAATCCACTTCTTGTCTTTGGTCAAAATCGCATATTGATAATGGGCATATTCGGCCACATTGGCAATCGTTGCCTCCCAAAGGCCTTCTTTGGTGATTTTTACCATCTGATGCGAAAAAAGATTCCAGTCGTTAAAATCGCCCACGACATGCACCGCCATAGCATTGGGTGCCCAAACCCGGAAAACGGTTTTATCGGGAGAGTACTGCGCTCCCATAAAGCGATAACTGTAATAATTTGTGCCCTGATGAAATAAATAAATCGCTAAACTATTATCCATATATTCCCCTTTTGATTAATTATACCAAATTTCAACTTTCCTTGCAATCATATGGGCTTAAAGAAAAACCAGGCGGTTTTACTCGATTAACATGCAATCGCCGAACGAAAAGAAGCGGTATTCCTTTTCAATCGCGCTTTTGTAAGCATTAAGCATGATTTCCTTGGTGGCAAAAGCCGAAACAAGCATCAGAAGCGTCGATTTCGGCAGGTGAAAGTTCGTAATCAAAGCATCGATGGCTTTAAATTCGTACGGAGGATAAATAAAAATATCCGTTTCGCCGCTGCAGGCCACGAATTTGCCGTATTTTTGCCTGATGGTTTCCAAGGTTCTGGTCGATGTTGTCCCCACTGCAACAATCCGTTTTCCCTGCTTTTTGGCTTCATTTAGGGTGTTTGCAGTTTCTTCGTTCATATAATAATGCTCCGAATGCATGTGATGTTCTTCCACAACCTCGCTTGTTACCGGGCGAAATGTTCCTAGTCCGACATGCAATGTTACATAACAGATGGTTACACCTTTTGCTTTCAGACCGGCCAAAATTTCCTCGGTAAAGTGTAGTCCCGCCGTAGGTGCCGCGGCGCTGCCGTATTCGTGGGCATAAACCGTCTGATAACGCGACTGGTCTTTCAGGGTTTTTCGGATATAAGGAGGTAGGGGCATCGTGCCGATTCTTTCCAGGATTTCGATTAACAAACCATGATAAGCCAGTTCGAAAACCCGGATGCCTTCTTCCTTTTCTTCGATGCAGGTGGCTTTAAGCAGTCCGTCCCCAAAGGAGATTACTGTGCCTTTTTTGATGCGTCGCGCGGGTTTGGTCAAAGCTTCCCAGGTATCTTTTTTGATTTCCCTAAGCAAAAGCACTTCGACTTTGGCCTTGGTGTCGGTCTTTTCGCCGAATAACCGCGACGGGTAAACTTTGGTATCGTTGATTACCAAACAATCGTTTTCGGTCAGAAAATCCCCGATTTGGTAGAAATAGCGGTGTTTTAATTCCCCCGTACGGCGGTTAACCACCATTAGACGCGAATCGCTTCTTTTCTCAAGCGGCGTCTGTGCAATTAGGTGCGGGGGAAGATAATAATCAAATTCATCGACTCTCATAGTAATCCTCCGCGTTTGATGCCCAAATGAGTATAGGCTTTTTCGGTTGCGACTCTTCCCCGTGGCGTGCGAAGGATAAAGCCTTCCTGTAAAAGATACGGTTCGTTAACGTCTTCCAAGGTTACTGTTTCTTCGGAAATGGTGGCGGATAAAGCTTCGAGTCCGACCGGTCCCCCGTGGAAACGTTCGATTAAACAGAGCAAATATTGACGGTCCGTTTGATCGAGGCCCGCTTTGTCGATATTGAGTTTGTCAAGTGCATATTCGGTTCTTGTCAGGGTGATGCTATCCTCGTTGTGATACTGCGAAAAATCGCGGATCCTTCTAAACAAGCGATTGGCAATCCGGGGGGTTCCCCGCGACCGTTTGGCCAGTTCGAAACTGGCATCTTGTTCAATCGGAAAATTAAAAATACGCGAAGTGCGGTTGATAATCTGCCGCAATTCCTCGTTACTGTAATAATTCAGCTGATGGACAATGCCGAACCGGTCCCGGAGCGGCGAAGTCAAATCGCCGAATCTTGTCGTTGCGCCGACCAAAGTAAAAGGCGGCAGTTCGATGCGCAAAGTCTGCGCGGTGGAATCTTTGCCGTAAATGATATCGATCGCATAATCTTCCATGGCGGAATAAAGCATTTCTTCGACAACTTTCGGAATCCGGTGGATTTCGTCGATAAAAAGCACATCCCCCGCATCCAAACTCGAAAGAATGGCTGCCAAATCACCGGGTCTCGTTAACGCCGGGCCGGTAGTAACTTTGATATTGGTGCCCATTTCGCTTGCAATAATATATGCCAAGGTGGTTTTTCCGAGTCCCGGAGGACCGTACAAAAGCACATGGTCAAGGCTTTCCTTGCGTTGTTTTGCGGTGGCGATAAAAATGGTCAGCATTTCTTTCAGAGCCGTCTGACCGACATATTCGCTCAGCCATTTCGGTCTTAAAGTTTGCTCCACTTCGTCCCCTTCGATGGCTTGTTGGGTTAATATTTTTTGATCCATCATTTTAAAAGTCCTTTCTTTTATTATGATTGTTTCGTCTTGCTTTTATCAGGTAATATGATATAATTGTTATCAGAGGTGTTAATATGTATCGCTATATCAAAGGTGAAATCACGCAAATATCCGGAACCGATATCACAATCGAATGCCATGATATCGGATATCTGGTCCGCGTTCCCAATCCGTATTCGTTTGCTTTGGGAAGCAAAATCACCTTGCATTTATATCAGCACGTTCGCGAGGATGCAATCGAATTATTCGGTTTTGCCACCCCGGAAGAAAGAAATCTTTTCCTGCGTCTCATCAACGTCAAAGGTTTGGGGCCTAAAGGGGCATTGGCAATTCTGGCGAGCAGCACACCCGAAGAAATCGTTAAGGCAATTGAAGCCGGCAATCCGCGTTATTTCAACGCTTTTCCGGGCATCGGTCAAAAAATCAGCCAACAAATCATTCTCGATTTGAAAGGCAAATTGAAATTCGACGAAGCTCCGGGTCCTGTCAATCCGAAACTTGCGGAAGTGGAATCGGCTTTAAAAGCTTTGGGATATAAGACTACCGAAATCCGGGCGGTGACCAAAGATTTATCCTTTGACGACCAAACGTCGACGGGCGAACTTGTCAAAATCGCCCTCAGGCGTTTATCCAAAAATTAATTTTCTTTTATATAAGTATACCACATTTTCCCCCTTAAGCCAATAAATTAAATAAGCGGAAAAATAAGTAAAAAAGAATTTAATAATCCTCAATTTGGAATTAACAAAATGCCCAGGGAATAACCCTAGGCATTTTTTATTTTAAAAGTAACGACGGTTTCCTTTGTTTTTTCCTTTTCCTTTATGAACCTTCGGTTGCATCATGTTGGGAACGGCACCGGTACGAGCGGCCTTTTCCATTTGTTCTTCACTCATGCCGAGTAGGGCTCTCATCTGATTGCGCATATCATCAAACCGTTTGGTTAAGGCATTGACTTCCTGATAGCTGCGGCCGGAGCCTTTGGCGACCCGTTCCTTACGGCTGCGGTTGTTGGCAAGCAGATCGGGATTGCGCCGTTCTTCTTCGGTCATGGAACCGATGATGGCTTCGATATAAGAAAACTGTTTGTCGTCGATTTCGATATTTTTCAGTTTGGCACCCAAACCCGGAATCAAGCCCAAAAGACTCTTCATGGAACCCATGCGTTTGATCATCCGGATTTGCTTCAAAAAGTCGTTGTAACCGAAATAACCTTTTTGGAGTTTTTCCGCCATTTTCATCGCATCGGTTTCATCGATGTTTTCGGTTGCTTTTTCGATTAGAGTGAGGACATCGCCCATGCCGAGAATTCGGCTTGCCATCCGGTCCGGATGGAATACTTCGATCTGGTCGAGTTTTTCGCCCATACCGACAAATTTAATCGGAATATTGGTCATGTAGCGAATCGAAAGCGCGGCACCGCCCCGGGTGTCGCTGTCAAGTTTGGTTAAGAGACAGCCGGTGATATTCAGTTTTTCGTGGAATTTCAGAGCCACGTTAACTGCATCCTGACCGGTCATCGCATCGACCGTCAATAAAATTTCGTCGGGATTCGCGATTTCTTTGATTTCCACCAGCTCCTGCATCAAATCTTCGTCGATGTGCAGCCGACCGGCGGTATCGATCAAAATCAGGTTATAGTTTTTTTCTTTGGCATATTGCAAAGCACGTTTAACGATAGCCTGCGGTTTTTGCATGATTCCCAGTTCGAAAACATCAATATCGAGCTGTTTTCCGATGGTAACCAATTGGTTGATGGCTGCAGGACGGTAAATATCCGCCGCCACCATCAACGGTCTTAAATTATAAGTTTTTCGCAAATATTGGGCCAGTTTTCCTACATGGGTCGTTTTACCACTTCCCTGAAGGCCGGCCATCAAAACGATGCTCGTACCGCTTTTTTTCAGGTTGATCGGAACGGCTTCGTCACCCATCAGTTTCTTAAGTTCTTCGTTGACAATCTTTAAAACCTGGTCGCCCGGCGTCAAGGATTTCATGACGCGTTCGCCCAAACATTTGGCTTTGACCTCGGCCGTAAATTGTTTGACGATTTTATAGTTGACGTCAGCTTCCAAAAGCGAAACCCGCACTTCTTTCATTACTTCGTCGACATCGTTTTCGTTGATTCTTCCTCTTCCCGTTAACCGGCGAAGAGCCATTTGGAGCCTTTCGCTTAAACTTTCAAACGGCATATTATCACTCCATTTCTCTGATTTTTTTGATTAGTTCCTGTCCTGCCTGATTTACTTTGCTTTCATAGGCTTTGAGGAGTTCCTGAAGCGCCTTATCTTTGGCATAAAGCGCCAGTTTTTCTTCAAACCCTTCCAACAGATTTTCGACTTTTTTCAGCGTATCAAAAACGGCATTGCGGGAAATGTGCAGTTCTTCCGCAATCTCCGCCAAACTCCAATCCTGATAATACGAAAGTTCAAAGATTTGTTGTTGTTTGTCGGTTAATAGTTTACCATAAAAACCGTAAAGACAATTGTAATAATGCTTTTTTTGCATTAAATCAGGCATCTTCGTCCTCCAATTCCACAAACAACCCTGCGATATACTCTTCCAGGTCAAACGGTTCCAAGTCGTCGAGTTTTTCTCCCAAACCAACCATTTTAATCGGAATATGGTATTTGTCGCGAATCGCCAGGACAATTCCACCTTTGCTCGTACCGTCCAGTTTGGTTAGAATAATCCCGGTGATTTTGGCTACTTCCATAAACGCTTCCGCCTGGGATAAACCGTTTTGGCCGGTTGTCGCATCGATTACGAGGAGCGTTTCGTGCGGAGCACCCGGAACTTCCCGTTCGATAACCCTATGCATTTTTTCCAATTCTTTCATCAGATTGGTTTTGTTTTGCAATCGTCCCGCTGTATCGCACAACAAGACATCGTATTTTTCTTTTTTGGCCTTTTGCAGGGCATCGAAAATAACGCTCGATGGATCACTGCCGGCGGGTTTGGTTACGATGTCAACTCCGACCCGTTCGGCCCAGATGGCCAACTGGTCGACCGCTCCGGCCCTGAAGGTATCTCCCGCCGCAAGCAACACTTTTTTCTTTTCCTGTTTCAATTTATATGCCACTTTGGCTATCGAAGTCGTCTTTCCGCTGCCGTTCACGCCGACAAAAAGAAAGACCGACAGGCCGTCTTTTTGCACGTTTAAGTCGACCCGGACAATTTCCTGCTGAAGGTAAAGTTCGAACATTTTATCGACGATAATCGGCTGCAGTTCGCTGACATCTTTGACATCTTTAACCCGTTCGTCGGCTTTCAGTTCTTCGATGAAATCGAGTGTCGTTTCGACGCCGATATCGGCCATAATAAAGATATCCGTCAATTCGTCGAAAAAATCTTCGGTTATTTCATTGTAGTGGGAGAAAAGATTTTGGAGTTTGCCCATCAAACCACTGCGGGTTTTTTTCATTCCCAATTGATATTTGCGTTGGTTTTCTTTATCTTTGCGTTTAAATAAACCAAAAAGTCCCATAAAGTCACCTCTAAACTAGTTTATAATATTATACCATGTACGGCGCAAAAAGCACGCTTTTTCACTAATTAAATTATCGACAAAAGATTAGGCTTAAGTTTTGCAAAAAGCTTTGNNTTTATTTCGACCTTTTTGAAAGCGCTTGTATGGTATAATATGGTTAAGAGGTGAAAAAATGGCAGGCTTTTATCGTGATACATGGATTGAAATAAAGCTTGATCACGTAATCGAAAATGTAGCCAATTTAAAAAAACATTTTTATCATGACAAAAGAATCTTGGCGGTTGTCAAAGCAGACAGTTACGGCCACGGCTCCGTTATGGTTGCAAAAGCCCTGGAAACCATCGGCGTTGACTTTTTTGGCGTGGCAACGCTTGACGAAGCGTTGGAACTAAGGCTTCACGGTATCCGGGGAGATATTTTGGTTTTCGGTCTGGTTCGCTTAAGCGATCTCGAACTCGTAAGCCGGAACAACCTGATTGTAAGCATTACTTCGGTAGAATGGTTAAAAAACGCCGTCCATAACTATCCCGGACCAAAGGTTCGGACCCATTTAAAAGTCGAGACGGGTCTGCATCGGTTGGGAATCAGACTGCCCGATTTGGATACGGTTATTAATTTGTTAAACGAAAGTCCTCGGTTTTCTTTGGAAGGCCTTTACTCGCACCTGGCGACCGCTCCTTCAAGCGACGAAACCTATTATCACTTTCAAATGGCCTCGTTTTTATCCATCTTTAAAAAAGCCTCGGAGTTATCGCTTTCTACCATTTCTTATGTCCATATCACCAATTCCGCGGCATCCCTCAAACGCCTGCCCAAAGAAATCAACTTAATCCGGCTCGGTTTAATGATTAACGGTGTTTTGCCGAAAAAAGATCTCGCTCTTCCTTTTGCCCTCAAGCCTTCTTTGAGTTTATATTCGACTTTGGTCGATGTCAAACTGTTACCCAAAGGCAGCAAGGTCGGTTATAACTGCGATTACGAAACCGAAGCCGAAGAATGGATCGGTACCGTGGCGATTGGGTATGCGGACGGGATAATGCCAGCCATGACAGGGGGAAAAGTTTATGTCGAAGATAACTACCAAAAAATCGTGGGACGGATTTGTATGGATTACTGTTTTGTCAGATTGGATAAGTTTTATCCGATTGGCACCAAAGTGGAATTTATCGGTCCACACATTTCGGTAGATGAGTTTACGGAAGACAACCATACCCACAATTACCATGCAACCTGCATGTTAAGCGATCGGATTCCCCGTTTGTATTACCAAAACAATCAATTAATCGCTACTGTCAACAAAAGATATTATTTATGCAAGGAGGAATAAAATAAATGCATCCCTTACAAGTTTACTCCGAAATTGGACCGCTAAAAAAAGTCTTGGTACACCGGCCCGGCGGGGAAATTGCCAATTTAACACCCAAATGGTTAGCCAATTTATTGTTTGACGACATACCGTGGCTTCCGCTTGCCATCGAGGAACACGATGCCTTTGCTTCCGTTTTCCGGGCCAACGACATCGAAGTGTTGTACTTGGCGGATTTGGTTGCCGAGACCTTGGATGCGGATTTGGAAATCAAGTATCAATTTATCAAACAGTTCATCCACGAGGCGCATGTCACAAGCGAAACTTTGTCGGAAGTTTTGTTTGCTTATCTGATGTCGTTTTCCAGCACCAAGGCTATGGTCGAAAAAACCATGGCGGGAATCAAAAAAGACGAAGTGCCCAATTTTCAAAAGCGGACCCTCTCCGATTACATCCGGGATTATCCGTTTGTAACGGATCCGATGCCCAATCTATATTTTACCCGCGATCCCTTCAGCATCGTCGGAAACGGCATCGTCATGAGCAAAATGTTCACTTCAACCAGAAGCCGCGAATCGATTTACGGCGATTATATTTTCAAATACCACCCTTACTACAGTAAGCAAAACCTTCCGTTCTATTACGAACGCTCCTTTCCTTCCACCATCGAAGGCGGAGATATTCTGGTTTTGAATCAACATCTGCTGGCTGTAGGGGTCAGCGAACGCACGCATCCGGCAGGTATCGAGAAACTTGCCAAAAACCTCTTCTACCATCACGATACTTCGTTTTCCACGGTGCTCGCTTTCGATATACCGAAAAGCCGGTCGTTCATGCATCTCGATACGATTTTCACCCAGGTCGATTACGATAAGTTTACGATTCACGAGGAACTCCAGCCAGCAATTAAGGTTTACGAAGTAAGCAAAGATTTAAAGCGTACCCAAAAACTCAACATTAAACCGCTGGAAAAACCAATCGACCAAATCTTAAGTCTTTACCTGGATCGGCCGATTACTTTAATCCCCTGCGGAGGAACCGATATCATTTCTTCCGCCCGCGAACAGTGGAGCGACGGCGCCAATACCATGGCCATCAAACCCGGCGAAGTCATTGCCTACGAACGCAACCACATCACAAACGACATCCTGGACAAATACGGCATCAAAGTCCATGAAATACCTTCCAGCGAACTGTCGCGGGGTCGCGGAGGTCCGCGTTGCATGAGTATGCCGTTTTATCGCGACAATTTACCGAAATAAACAGTTAAACAAATAAACTAAAAAGAAAAGGAGAAAAGAAACAATGAACAAAGCATTTTACGGTCGCAGCTTTTTGACGCTGCTCGACTTTACCCCGGAAGAAATAACTTATTTACTCGATTTGGCCCAAAAACTGAAACAAGCCAAAAAACAAGGCAAGGAAATCCAGTATTGCAAAGGCAAAAATATCGTTTTATTGTTTGAAAAAGACTCCACACGGACACGCTGCGCTTTTGAGGTTGCGGGATACGACCAAGGAATGAATGTCACCTACCTCGGTCCGACCGGTTCCCAAATGGGCAAAAAAGAAAGTATCAAGGATACAGCAAGAGTTTTGGGCAGAATGTACGACGGAATCGAATACCGCGGTTTTGCCCAGGAAACGGTGGAAATCCTTTCCCACTATTCCGGCGTTCCAGTTTGGAACGGTTTAACCGACCGGTTTCATCCGACACAGGTTCTGGCGGATCTTCTGACGATACGCGAACATAAAGGCTTTCTGAAAGGCATCAAGTTCGCTTATGTCGGCGATGCGCGCAACAATATGGGCAACTCCCTGATGGTGGGTTGCGCCAAGATGGGGATGGACTTCCGAACCGTTGCGCCGAAAGAGTTGTTCCCGGAACAATGGCTGGTGGACAAATGCCAAAAAATCGCCCAACAGACCGGGGCAAAAATCACCCTGACGAGCGATGTCCAGGAAGGCTTGCAAGATGTCGACGTTGTTTATACCGATGTTTGGGTTTCCATGGGCGAACCTATGGAAGCTTGGGCTAAACGGATTGATTTATTGATGCCTTATCAGGTCAACGCCAAACTGATGAGTTTGGCCAAACCTAATGCTCTCTTCATGCATTGCTTACCGTCGTTTCATAATCTCGAAACAACCGTGGGCAGGGAAATTTACGATAAGTTCGGCCTTAACGGTATCGAAGTTACGGATGATGTTTTTGAATCCAAGCAATCGGTTGTTTTCGACGAAGCGGAAAATCGGCTTCATACGATTAAAGCGGTCATGGTAGCGACCCTCGGAGACTTGTTATGCGAATAGTGGTAGCTCTCGGAGGAAATGCTTTGGGCAATACTCCGGAAGAACAAAAACAATTGGTCAAAGAAACCGTCAAACCGCTTGCGGATCTGATCGACAGCGGTCACGAGGTAATCATTACTCACGGCAACGGTCCCCAGGTCGGAATGATTTTTTCGGCTTTTCAAACAGCCTCTGAAACCGACTCCCACTTACCGGAAATGCCGTTTCCGGAATGCGGAGCAATGAGCCAAGGTTATATCGGTTATCATTTACAAAATGCTCTGAGGACCGAATTGTTAAACCGAAACTTAAAGCCAAACGTCGCAACCATCGTAACCCAGGTTGAAGTATCTATTGACGATCCGGCTTTTCAAAATCCGACCAAACCGATCGGTGCCTTTTACAGTGAAAAAGAAGCGAAGATTTTAGAAGAAACCCAAAATTACGTCATGAAGGAGGATGCGGGGAGAGGCTACCGCAGAGTGGTTCCAAGCCCCAAACCCCAAGCCATCGTCGAACTCGAAGCGGTTAAACAAATGGTCGCAAACGGTTTTACCGTCATCACCGTGGGCGGAGGCGGAATTCCCGTGGTCCGAAAGGATAATGTCCTTTACGGCGTTCCCGCTGTTATCGATAAAGACCATGCCAGCAGTTTATTGGCGGACCTTATCGAAGCCGACCGTTTGATTATCTTAACCAGCGTTCCGTACGTTGCTTTGAACTACGGAACCAAGGAACAAGTCAATTTAACCCGTCTTTCCGTTTCAGAAGCGAAAAATTATTTACAGGAAGGACATTTCAAAAGCGGCAGTATGAAACCGAAAATCGAAGCTGCCTTGGCATTTGTGGATCATATGCCAAACCGAAAGGCCATAATTGCTTCGCTGAAGGATGCCAAAATGGCTGTCGAAGAAAAAACGGGAACTTTAATATATTATAAGGAATAAGGAGGTAATATGCGCAAGGAAGCGGTTAAAGTCGTTATTTGGGGTTTCGGTGCCATGGGTTCCGGAATGGCTAAAATGATTACCCGAAAACAAGGATTTGAAATCATCGGTGTCTGCGACCGTTTCGATAAACTGGTCGGCCAAAAGGTAAGCGACCTAATCGGAACCACTAGCAATCTGGCTCCCGATTTGATCGTCAAAAAAACGATTGAAGAAATCATTCCAAATGTCTGTCCTGATGTAGCCTTGCTGTGCACGGATTCGTTTACGGAAAAAGCGTTTCCGAAAATCAAATGGCTCTTGGAACACCAAGTCAATGTTATCACGACCGCAGAGGAAATGGCTTTTCCGTGGGCCAACCGCCCCGACCTGGCAAAGGAATTGGACCAAATCGCCAAGAAAAACGGTGTAAGCGTCCTCGGAGCGGGCATCAATCCCGGTCTGATGATGGACTTGTTGGTAATTCTTTTGACCGGCGCCATGGAAACCGTCGATAAAATCGAAGTCCGACGCATCAACAGTTTGTCCCCTTACGGGGAAACGGTTATGACCGAGCAAGGGGTCGGCTTATCGGTTTCCGAATTTCAGAAATTAAAGGAAAAAGGACTGTTGGCAGGACACGTCGGTTTCAAAGAATCCGTCGGCATGATTGCCCACGCCCTGGGTTGGGACGTGGAAAGTTTTGAACAGGAAATGCTTCCGATTATTACGGATGTCGACCGAAAATCCCCTTACGGTTTTGCCCCCAAGGGACATGTTGCGGGGGTCAATATGATGGCGCATGCGATAATTTCGGGCGAAGAAAAACTCACGATGCTTCACCCTCAACAAATCGAACCGCAGCTCGGAGGCATTCAAACCGGCGATTATATAACCTTGCAGGGCAAACCGAAAATCAAGATGGCTATCACTCCGGAAGTGGAAGGCGGCACCGGCACCATCGCTATTTGCGTCAACATGATTCCCCATATCATCAATGCGAAGCCGGGTTTAAAAACGATGTTGGATTTACCGGTTCCGCGCGCCATTATGGGGGATGTCCGAAAGATGATTGAGGTAAATGACCATGATTAAATCCGGAACCTGGGTAGAGATTCACAAGATTATCCTTTCCCCCGCCGAAAGGGCATCCCACCTTCCGGACGATACGAAACCGGTGCCTTTGGAAATGTGGCTGAAAGGGACGCTTCTGAAAGCTACCGAAATAGGGGAAACAGCCGAAATCAGAACCGTCACGGGACGAATTGAAACCGGCACTTTGGTGGGGGTCAATCCCCATTACACGCACAGTTTCGGTCAAGACATTCCGGAACTACGCTTAATTAGAGATAAGGTAAAAAAAGCCTTATGGGGTGAGAAAAATGACTGACCGGTATTCTTACGAGAGCATCATCAAGCGCAAAGCCGAGATTATGCGCCAAAGCACCGGGATCGATTATTCCAAATACGAAAAAGGTTTGTTTTCCTTCGATTACGAAGGCTTTATGAACGAATACAGTATTCCGCTGGATTTGGTCAAACAAATCCAGGCCGAACACGGGGTCGGTCAAACCCCTTTGAAAGAACTGAAGAATATCACCGCTTTGGTTCGCAAAATCGCAAAACCCGGTAATGGAGCACGCATCTTTTTAAAAGACGAAGCCTGTAACGATTCGGGTTCTTTTAAAGCCAGGAGAGCTTCCCTCGCCTGTTTTTTGGCTAAAGCCTTGGGCTTTAAAGGAGTCATTACCGCTACATCCGGCAACTACGGTGCGGCAGTCGCTTCGCAAGCCGCCAAATACGGTTTAAAGTGCATCGTTGTTCAGGAGTGTTTCGATTCCCGCGGCATCGGGCAACCGGAAATCATCGAAAAAGCCCGTGCCTGCGAAGCATACGGAGCCGAAGTCGTCCAACTGTCCGTCGGTCCGGAACTGTTTTACGTGTTCTTACGGTTAATCGAAGAAACGGGGTATTATAATGCTTCGCTTTACTCGCCGTTTGCGGTTAACGGAATCGAAACCTTAGGTATGGAAATCGTCGAGGATTGCTTAAGACTCACCCAAAGAGTGCCTGATGTGGTAGTTGTAACGAATGCAGGGGGAGGGAACTTAACCGGTACCGTCCGAGGAATCAAAAAAGCCACCGACCAAAAGGTCCAAATTGTGGCTTCCAGCGTAAATCTTGCCGGCCTTCATATGGCCAGTGACCATGACTTCAACCGAAAATCGTTTACTACCGGTCATACCGGATTCGGGATTCCTTTTACGACTTATCCCGACCGCAGCGATGTTCCGCGATCGGCGGCAAGACCTCTTCGTTACATGGACCGTTATGTGACGGTCAATCAAGGCGAAGTGTTCTTTATGACCGAAACCCTTTCCGTTTTGGAGGGATTGGAAAGAGGACCAGCCGGAAACACCGCTTTGACCGCAGCCTTCAGCATTGCCCAGGAACTTCCGGAAGATGAAATCATCGTGGTGCAGGAAAGCGAATATACCGGGGCGGGAAAACACCACCAAGCCCAGCTTTCCTTTGCGCGGGAAAACGGCATCGACATCTTCTTCGGCAACCCCAGGGAAGAAATCCCGGGAACCAATATAATCCTACCGGATAAGTTAACCGATATTGTCGCACAGGATTTGGATTTGCGAAAGATCAGAACTTCGCTTATCCGCAACTACTTAAAAGGTTATTCCAAAATAACGAATGCAGATTTAAACTTTTTGAAAGAAGAAACCAATACCTCGCTCGACGAGGTAAAAGATATATTAAGGGAATTGAAAATCGAATGGGAGGATGCGAATGGATAACCAAAAATACCGACCGGATGATTACTTGACCAGACGAGAACATTTAAAAGACTTAAGCGATGAAGCATTGAAAGCTTACTTTTGGCACCTGGCCGAAGAAATCGTTAATCCTTTGGTCGATTTGGCCTACCACCATACAACCCCGGCTATCGAACGCTCAGTATTGTTGCGCATGGGTTTTTCCAGTTTGGAGGCCAAACAAATCGTGCAAAAGACCATCGAACACGATTTAATCGGTAAAGGCGCAGGACACGTTGTTTATCGCTACAGCAGACTCGCCAACTTACCGTTAAGAGATGCAGGACTTGCTTTAATGGAAAATCAAGGTTGGGACCTCGTCAAACAAAGTTTCGGAGGCCGCCATGCTTAAACCGAACGAAAAACTCGATATCCGCACTCTCTTAACCGATTTGGAAAATTATGCCCCAAGACGCCGAGGTTGGACATGGCGCAAAAAAGTTCCGAACCAGTTTTTAAACCAATATACTTATTCGGACACTTCGGAATCATTAAAAAATTATGTGCCGCTGCCCGCTTCCAAGTATTTTAACGGAGTCGATCCCCAACCGGTCCAAGTCATCACTACCGAAATAGCATCGGGAAGGTTTGAAGACGATATCAGGAGAATGAGAATGGCCGCTTGGCACGGAGCGGATCATATCATGGTTATCAGAACCGCCGGCCAATCGCATTTCGACGGTTTAATCGAAGGAACCCCGCAAGGCGTGGGAGGCGTCCCGATTACCCGAAAACAAGTGCGGGCCCAAAGAAAAGCCCTCGATTTAATCGAAGACGAAGTCGGACGACCAATCAATTACCATTCCTATGTTTCGGGCGTTGCCGGTCCGGAAATTGCCGTAATGTTTGTGGAGGAAGGCGTCAACGGCGCCCATCAGGACCCGCAATACAACGTCCTGTATCGCAACATCAATATGGTCAGATCGTTTGTGGATGCGGCGGAAGCCAAGAAAGTTATGGCTTACGGAGGATTGCTTCAAATCGACGGCGCCCACAATGCCAATGCCACAGCCAAAGTAGCCTGGAAGGTCATGCCGGAACTTTTGGTTCAACATGCGATTAATTGCGTATTTTCCCTGAAAGCCGGAATCGACAAAGAACATATCGCTTTATCGACGGTACCCCCGATTGCTTCCCCTGCCCCGGATTTGCGGATTAATTTGCCGTTTGCGGTGGCATTAAGGGATTTCTTTTCGGACTTTAAGATCCGGGCTCAAATGAATACCAAATACATGGAATCTTCGACCCGCGAAGCTACTGTTACCCACGTTCTGAATTTATTGATTTCGAAACTGACAAGCGCCGATATTCAATCCACGATTACTCCCGACGAAGGACGCAATGTGCCGTGGCATATGTACAATATCGAAGCTCTCGATACCGCAAAACAAGCCCTCATCGGCATGGACGGTCTTAAAGAACTTGTGGAAATCAAAAATACCGGCTATATGAAAGAAAAAGTACGGGAAATCAAAGAACGGGCCGTTTTATTTCTGGAAGAAATCAAGGCTGCGGGCGGATACTTCAGCGCCGTGGAAAAAGGCTTCTTTATCGATTCCGGATATTTTCCGGAACGGGTGTACGACGGGTTAAAACGTTCCGTAAATGGCGGCATCGGTGCCGGTACGGTTTATCCGCGGGATTCCGACTACTTTGCGCCGGTTTTGGCTCATTTCGGGTATAACAACACAATGCAATTCG
Source organism: Caryophanales bacterium UBA1427 (assembly GCA_002329485.1). Lineage (GTDB taxonomy): Bacteria > Bacillota_I > Bacilli_A > ML615J-28 > CAG-313 > UBA1427. The sequence goes on from DCTZ01000013.1 coordinate 60,477, forward strand.
GCGTAACGCCTGATGAAGTAACCTCCTTAATCGGCGGGTGTACCTTCGAAGACCGTTCCAAAATTCAGTATATCGACGAACTTGACGAAATAGACAATGTCAATACGCGCCTCGACGAAACGGAACAGTACCGCTCCACGAGTCTGATCAAACCGGAAGTCGAATGGTTGGGGGACGGTACCGTGGTCGTTGATATGACCCTGCCGACCGAACGCGCAACGGCGGAGGAAGTCGGAAAAGCAATTGCCCAAAAAATGAACCTGGCCGATGTCGAAGTCATCCATTCCGAAGTTTTGCATGTTTCGGAAGCAACCAGAGTTCAAATCAAAGGCAAACTCGCTTTTGCCATCGACACGAAAGAAATCGCCTTGCCTAAGAAAATGGAAATATTGAGCGACGAAGAAATCACCGCTTATTTCAAAAATCATCCGTTTAAAGTGGTGGCAGGTACCATCGGGGAAGACGAACATTCCGTTGGCCTTCGCGAAATCATCGACATCAAACACGGGGGAATCGAAAAGTACGGCATCAGCTGCGAATACTTGGGTACTTCCGTTCCGGTCCAAAAAATGGTGGATGCGGCGGTGGAACATAATGCCAATGCCATTTTGGTTTCGACCATCATCTCCCATGACGATATCCATTATAAAAACATGAAAAAACTCCACGACTATGCCGTCGAAAAAGGGGTGCGGGATAAGTTTGTTATTATTGCGGGGGGGACGCAAGTCAAAAACGAAGAAGCAGTCAAAAACGGCATGGATCAAGGCTTCGGCCGCGGAACCAAAGGCGTTCATGTTGCGACCTTCCTCGTTCAATGTGACCGGGCAAAGAAAGCCTTATGAAAATCGACTTGTTGGTAGCCGAAATCGGCAGCACCACAACCGTTGTCAATGCTTTTGACAAAATTAAAACCGCTTTTCCCCGCTTTCTCGGTCAGGGTCTTGCCCCCACGACCGTTAGTGATGTTACTATCGGATTAAACAACGCGCTTTCAGATTTAAAGCAGGTTTTGAATGCGGAAGTCTTGGAAGCAAACGAAACCTATGCCTGTTCCAGCGCGGCGGGCGGTTTAAGAATGAGCGTGCACGGTTTGGTTTACAATATGACCGTGCGTTCCGCCCAGGAAGCAGCCTTAGGCGCCGGAGCCAATATTGTCTTCATGACCGCCGGCCTTTTGACGGAAAAAGATTTGGAAACCATCAGGCAAAGCCAAGTAAAAATGATTCTTCTTTCGGGTGGGGTTGATTACGGCGATACCCAAACCGCCTTGATTAATGCCCAATTGATTGCAAAGGCAAAACTGAATCTGCCGGTGGTTTATGCCGGAAACGTGGTCAATCAATCTCAGGTCAGAGAATTTTTCGCAGCAGCCGGACAGGGAAAATACCTTTATATAACCGAAAATGTTTATCCCAAAATCGACTCGTTAAATGTTTTGCCGGTACGCAAAATCATTCAGGAAGTCTTTGAAAAACATATCACCGAAGCAAGCGGAATGAGTAAGATTAGGCAAACGGTAAACGGTTCAATCATACCGACCCCGGGGGCCGTGCTGAAAGCAGCGCTTTTGCTTCAAAAAACTTTGGGAGATTTGCTTGCCTTCGACGTGGGAGGAGCTACAACCGATGTCTTTTCCGTCACCGAAGGAAGCAAGGAACTGGCCCAATACCAAACCGAACCCGTCCCTTTTGCCAAACGCACCGTGGAAGGCGATTTGGGTGTCTTTATCAATAAAGATAATTTAATCAAAACTATGGGATTGGAAACAATCCAAAAAGAACTGAAACTAAGCCCCGAAAAACTGACTCAACTTATCGATTATTATCAACCGATTCCGGATTCGGATCAAATCCCGCTTGTGGAACTGTTGGCGAAAGAAGCTCTGAAAAAAAGTATCGAAAGACATGCGGGACAGCTCCGTTACCTTTACGGACCGACCGGCCGAATCAAAGTAATCGAGGGCAAGGATCTCACAATGGTTAAATATGTCGTCGCAACCGGGGGAGCTTTAACCAAATTGCCGAATGCCCCAAAAATAATCCAAGAGGTTTTTGCACAACCGAAACGAAACCTTTTGCTTCCCCAAAAGGATTTAACGTGTCTGATTGACCACGATTATATCATGGCTTCCGTCGGTGTTATTTCGGATAAATATCCACAGGCAGCTTTGAAACTATTGCTTAACAGTTTGAAAGTAGGTGACCGTGATGTATCCTAAACTGGTTGTCGATATCAGGAAAATCCGGGAAAACATGGCTTATCTTGCTTCACTTTGCGAAGAAAACGGAGTCAATTACCGATTTCTGGTAACCAAAGTCCTGGCAGGCAATAAAAAAATCGTCAAAGCGCTTATGCCGGGAGGTTTTACGCATTTGGCCGATTCCCGGATTGCCAATCTGAAAACTTACCGAGATCTCCCTTATCCCAAAGTTTTGCTTAGGCTCCCCGCGAAATCCGAAATAACAGCTACGGTAAGGTATTCGGACATATCGCTGAATTCGGAAATATCGACCATCAAATTATTGAACCGAGCCGCCCGAAAGCAAAACAAAAAACACCAGATAATCCTGATGTTTGATTTGGGCGATTTACGGGAAGGAATTTTCTTTCAAACTGATTATTTATCCGTTGTCAAAGAAATCATCTCCTTGCCGAATATAGAACTTACCGGAATCGGAACCAATCTGACCTGTTACGGCGGAATCATCCCAACCGTCGAACATTATCGTAGGCTTTTGGAAATCAAAGCAAAAATCGAAAAAACCTTCGGATTTTCCGTTCCCCTGATTTCGGGCGGAAATTCTTCGACGGTTCCGCTACTATTGCAAAAGCAACTTCCTGAAGGAATCAACAATCTGCGTTTGGGCGAAGCGGTTTTTTTGGGAAGAGAAACCGCCTACGGACATCCGATACCCCAAATGCACCAAAACGCTTTTAACTTGGAAGCGGAAATTATCGAGGTTCAGACCAAACCTAGTTACCCGATTGGGGAAATCGGTCTGAACTCGTTCGGCGAAAAGCCTACATTTACCGATTCGGGTTTAATGAAACGGGCTATTGTGGCTTTAGGAAAGCAAGATATTCAATTTGACAATCTGCTCCCGCAAAACCCTTCTCTTAAAATTATCGGGGGAAGCAGCGACCATTTGATTGTCGATATTTCGAAAACAGATTTCAAGGTCGGAGACATATTGAAGTTTAACCTGAATTATCCGGGTCTTTTGCAAACCATGACTTCTCCTTACGTTAAAAAAGAAATCATCAATTACTGATCAAAATCATTAAGCGAAAAGGCCAAGCATCGGAAAGCTTGGCCTTTTGTCATATGAAAATTAAATAGGAAGGAAAAATAGGGAAGCCCTGTGGGGGATTACCACAGGGCAGGAAGGGATGTGAATATTTTCTATTCACAAACTTATGTAGGGGATATGTGTAACTCTCGTTACGTATAGAATTATAGCAGAACGCCTAATAATTGTCAAGAAAAATGTTTTTAATTTTCGGCATTTTTTTCGGTAGTGTTTATTGGGTTATTGCGACGATATCTTGTTCTTTTTGGGTGCTACTTTTAGTCTTCTTTTCTTTTCCTGGCTGTTTATTGGTCGGGCATCTTTCGTTTCCGCAACGAACACCCTCTTCCACGGATATCATCCACTGTCCGCATTCCGGACAGACTTCTCCGGTCGGAAGTCCGGAATATGTCGTTTTGCATTTCGGATAGCGGTTGCAGGCATAAAAGGTTTTTCCTTTGGAACGGCCGCGGGTGGCGGTTCGTTCCACAATTTCGCCTTCGTGGCAAACCAAGCATTCAAAGCCCGTGGAAACAACTTCCTTTTTCGGAGCTTTTTTGATATACTTGCAATACGGGTAGCCCGAACAGGCGGTGAACTCGCCGTATGGACCTCTCCGGATTAAAAGCTTTCCTCCGCAGACCGGACAGAACTCGTCTGTTTGTTTCGGATAAATCTTAACCATATTATCCCGGGCATTTTCGATTAGCGGCACAAATTGGTCGTAGAATTTGCGCAATTCTTCATACCATACCCGTTTGCCATCGCTGATTTCGTCTAGGATTTCTTCCATTTTCGCGGTATATTGGACATTGATGATATCGCTGAAGAACAGTTCCAACTGTTCCGTGGTTAAGCGTCCCTGCGAAGTCGGCACAAAAGTCCGTTTATCCATGGTTACGTAGCCGCGGATCCTTAAGGTATCCATGATAATGGCATAAGTGGACGGTCGTCCGATTCCCAATTCTTCCATTTTGCGAATCAAACGCGCTTCGGTATAGCGGTGCGGCGGATTGGTGAATTTTTGTTCGGAATTGATATCCTGGAAATCAAGGATTTCGCCTTCCTTGAATTCCGGCAAAATAATCGCTTCGTCGCTGTCTTCCAGACTGGCTTCTTCGTAAATGCGCAAGAAACCGTCATAAATAATCTGTTGACCGTCCAATTGGAACCGATAATTATTGGCTTCGATTTCAATCTTGGTATCTTCCACAATCGCATCGCTCATCAAAGAGGCGACGGCGCGGTTATATATTAATGAATAGAGTTTAAATTCGTCGCTGGTTAAATATTTCTTGAGCGATTCGGGAGTGTTGAAAATACTGGTAGGACGAATCGCTTCATGGGCATCCTGAACGTTGATACCTTTGTTGCCTTTGCCACTCGGACCTCGATAGTACTTTTCACCGTATTTTTTGATAATATAATCTTTGGCGCTGGAAATGAATTCATCGGACATCCGGATGGAGTCGGTACGCATATAGGTGATGAGACCGACACGGTCGGGACCGATATCGACGCCTTCATACAGTTTTTGGGCAATCATCATTACCCTTTTGGCATTGAAATTGAACTTAACGCCGGCATCCTGTTGGAGGGTGGAAGTAATGAAAGGAGGTTTTGCGGAACGGTTGCGTTGTTTCTTGGTAATTCCGGCAACCTTATAGGTGGCGCCTTGCAAACCGTTAAGGATTGCCTGATTTTCTTCCGCATTCCTAATCGCGATTTTCCCGTTGGCATCCCCGAAAAACTTCGCTTTCAATTCCTGATTGTTTTTAAGGAAGGTGGCATATATTTCCCAATATTCTTCCGGAACAAAAGCTTCGATTTCTTTTTCCCGGTCGTTGATAAGTTTCAGGGCAACCGATTGCACACGGCCAGCCGATTTGGATCCGATTCTTTGTTGCAACAAACTCGACAATCTAAATCCGATAATTCGGTCCAAAATCCGGCGGGATTCCTGGGAATGAACCAAATCCATGTTGATGTCACGGTCTTGTTCGATTCCTTTCAAAATCGCTTTCTTGGTGATTTCGTTGAACACTACCCGGGAATATTTTTCCTCGGGTCCGCCGAGAACTTCTTTTAAGTGCCAGCTGATAGCTTCCCCTTCCCGGTCCGGGTCGGTCGCAAGATAAATATGGTCGGCCGCCTGGGCGGCTTTTTTCAAACGTTCGACAACATCGGTTTTTTCTTTGATTAATACATATTGGGGTTGAAAGTTATTTTCGATATCTACTCCGAAACCACCTTTACCCTTGATGGACAGATCGCGGATATGACCAAGACTTGATTCAACAACATAATCGTCGCCGAGATATTGCTTAATTGTTTTGGATTTTGCTGGTGATTCGACTATTAATAATTTCATACGATACCTCTTTTTGCATATTTGATTATATCATTACAAGATTATTCTTGCAACTATTATAATTGTTTTTACGTAATGTATGCATTTTGCGAAAAATTATTACTGACTTCTTCGATTGGCATTCACAATATGTCATTATAGCATAATATCTTTTTCTTGCAAAGAGTATACACTTATTTTTTTGGCATATTCTGTAAATCTTTTGGATTTAAGCCAAATATTTTAAAGATTTATCCCCGATAAAGCACTAAAAAACTCCGGAAATAAACCGGAGTAAATTATCACCAAATGCCGTAGAATAAACGGTATTTGACTTTTTGCGTATATTCTTTATAACCTTTCAGTTCTTCCTGCAATACTTTGTCTTCGTAATCGGTACGAAGAATTAAGACGATTATCGCAATCAAAGCCCAAAATACGCCGAAAAACGAACCCAAAATCAAAGGCGTCATCAAGCTGCCGATAATCATGGCCAGATATCCGGGATGACGAATAAATTTATACGGCCCTTCCGTGACGACACGCTGTTCCCGTTCTTCTTGGATTCGGATGGTGCCTTCAAAAAAACGATTGACCTTCATAGACCAAATATTGATATAGCAGGCAAGAAAGTAAAATATGACCGCCCCGTATGAGACATACCGGTTAATCAGGATTGTTCCCAAACGGCCGACTTCTAAACCCGCAATAAATGGGAATACCACAACCGTAATAAAGAAATAAACTCCCAAATATACTTTATCAATCGGTTTGGTTCCTTCTTTGTAAGTTCCCCTTTCATTGGCCCGTTCCGGATACGCCAGATAGAAAAAGGTATGGATAATCGTAACAATTAAAGAGCAGGTATAAAATAGCCAGGCATTCGGAACATTGATTGTTCCGGCCGTCAGCGAAAACACCAAAACACTCACCAACAACCACACATATTGCACTATGATCGCTTTAAGTCCGTATTTGTTTAATTTCCCCTTAACCATCGTTCGTTCCTTTCCGGAAATAAAATTCCTTGATCTTTTACTATATTTTAGCACAAAAAAGCAACAATAACAAAAAAAGACAGGACTTTTTTGAAGTTCTGTCGAAAGGAGGACTATTTCCTCTATGAACATGGGAGGGAATCAGTCAAATTAAGTTAAACTCGTTTGTTGTCGAAAATGCAGTATTGTTGGTTGTAAGTGAAATTGCCGTTGTACCATTGAGGATAGAACAAAGCGGCAGGAAGGGTGTTATAACCGTCTTGGTAGTGATCCCAAGTATCGTGGGAATCGGCCAATACGATAACATCGTCGTATATATAATCGGTTCCCATGTTGTCATACCCGATAATGACTTCCCAGTGTCCGCCATGCGGCCGCCAGGATATCGGCATCGGCGTACCTTTGGAAAGATTGGTTTTAACCCAATTGATAAACTTATCATATGTAGGGAAAAGCATGGAGTTGGCATTGACAAAACTGTCCCGGGCATACGATCTTCCTTCTGCCACAAACCCCAAAGAACCGACGAGTTTCTTTAAGCCGGTTGCACCTACTCCGACATTATAAATCGTGGCCACATCATTTACTTCGCAATATTTTTCGGTTAAGAACAATTCATCATAAATATTGACATCAAGTCCGTAGTAATTCAAAACCGATAAAGTTGAACAGATTCCGCATGACGAAGCCATCGTTTGTTGGAATGCCCGGTAGCCTTTTAGAATCAAGCGGGTATCGGTACTTTCCATATTATAGTAATCCACAAAAGCATGATAGTTGGAGGTCAATTGGTCGGTTTCGCCGTTTTTCTCTGTAATTACTCCGTACTTGGAAGCATCTCTCGTTCCGCCGAAACTGCCGTCAGGGTTAAGAAGCAAATGCCGGTCCGGGATTACTTGGGTGATTTTCCGTTCTTCCTGAACTCTTTCAATGGTTATCTTTTTCTTCGGATAAACTACCACGCAATCGAAAGCGTTGGAAGTTTGGCCGGATAATTCCACATTCAACCACCAGCGATAGAAACGTCCCGCAGCCGAAGTTATGTACCCGTCTTGGAAATGGTCGAAACCGTCATAAGGATCCTCCATAATCAGCACATCGTCGCGTGGGAAGGAAGTTCCCATGGTATCAAGTCCGATAATAACATGCCAACCGAATTCGCGGTCGTCCTGGTAGCGGACCATGATGAAACATCCCTGATTCAACTGAAGGAGAGCCCAGGTGATAAAGTTGGCAATTTTATCGTCCGTGGAACTGCCTGATTCTTTGTAACCGGTAGTCACTGTATAACCGATGTGATTAAAGAGATTCTTTAATCCTTGG
>DCTZ01000025.1 GCA_002329485.1 Caryophanales bacterium UBA1427
TGTAGCCAAGTGGTAAGGCAAGGGACTGCAACTCCCTGATCGTCGGTTCAAATCCGATCGGAGCCTCCAATTTTTTTTATGTACAAATTTTTATTTGCTGAACTGTTCCGGTTCAGTTTTTTTTATGCAATCGATGGGAAATAAACGTAAAAAATGGTAAAATAGTCCTTGAGGAAAATGTTTGTTTTTAAGAGGTGGTTAAGAAGAAGAAGCGTAGGTATTACGGATTACTGTTGGTTTTGCTTTGTTTTCCTTTTGTCCTTTGGGGATGCAATGAGCCGAATCTCGATTCGGAGATTGTCAAACAAGCCAAACAAACCCTGAAGTTACCGGAAACCACCATTACCGATCTTGATTTGGTCACCGAACTAAACATCAACGGCAAAATGGTAAAAGTTGCCTGGGAAACCAGCGACCTAGCGGTTATCAATTCGGAAGGGCAAATTTTTCGGAGCGAAACGGATTGCACCGTTACTTTAACGGCTACTTTAACTTATCAAAAAGCCTCTGATTACGCAACTTTTGAGGTTACCGTACTTTCTTTAACGGCCCAAGAAGTGTTGGATTTGGCCAAAGACAGTTTGCAAATACCTGTTTCGACAACCGTTGATTTGGATTTGATAGATTCCATAACCATTCAGAACCAGATTGTTTCCGTAACTTGGGAATCAAACGACGAAGCAATTGTCACCAAACAAGGAAAAGTACAAAGAAGTTATGAGGAAGACCAAGAAGTTACGCTGATTGCCAATTTATCCTTTCAGGGCGAAATCTTGAGTGTTACTTTTGAAGTTACGGTGCTTGCCTATACGCCGTTTGAATTGATGGAAGAAGTTCTGGAAGAACTGGCCTTCCCGACGGTTTTGACGGAAAACCTGGTTTTGCCGGGGGAATTCCCGTACGGAATTACCGCCACTTGGGCATCGAGCGATGAAACTGTGTTGACAAAGGAAGGCATTTTATTGAGCAATCAAGCCGGAAAAACTGTGTCATTAACCGTAACCTTATCTTTACGAGGTGTGCAAATGGAAAGAACCTTTTATTTTAGCGTCAAAACCGCAGCGCATCTGTTACTTAATCGGTTGCAGGACTTTAACGAAAGCAATATGACCAATCTGGTCAAAACCCAAGATTATGTCGGCCTAACGGAAGGCGCAACGCAAGGCGAATATCTGTCGGAAGAATTTGCGGTTACTAATGTCAAATCGTTGGTCGGTTCTTGGAGCGCCGAAACCGGTTCAAACCGAACGGTGGAATTACTGATCAGAGTTAAGGTTGACGGGGTATGGAGCGACTTTTTATCTTACTCGGTTTGGGGTTTGGGCCTTCAGAATAAAGGCCAAAGCGTTGCCTCAGGCAACAACGTCGCCAAAATGTCTTATGACGAACTTATAATAAACAACAACAAATACGGAAGCTTTGTCCAATACAAAATTATCTTACGAAGAAGCAGTCCCGATGTCGAAACGCCAAAGCTCAGACTCGTGGCGATGGCCTTGGAAATTGCCGGTTATTCCTATCCGGTTGATGCAAGCGCTCTACCGGATACGGTCGATTATAATGTTCCGCAATTAAACCAAAATATCGTTCCGGAAATCGGCAATTCCATCTGCAGTCCGACTTCCGTGACGATGCTGCTGAAATACAAAGGTTATTCTTTTTCTGATAAAGATATTTACGAACACCGGTATATTGCGGGGCTTGCCAAAGATTACGGCCACAATATTTTCGGCAACTGGGTTTACAATGTCGCCGTAATGGGTGCGATGGGCGAAATCGGCTATGTCAAACGGATGTATTCTCTGGACGAGTTAAGATGGCATTTGGCCAATGTCGGACCTGTCGCCGCAAGCGTCAAAGGCAACATGGAAGGATTATATACGACAAACGGCCATCTGATTGTCATCCGCGGTTACAAGTATATCGGGGGCAATCTCTACTTTATCGTCAATGATCCGAACCTTAAAAATGTATATTACGAATACAAAGCGTCCACAATCCAGAGTGTTTGGCGCAACATCGCTTACGTTATCGAATAATCAAAGTATAAAAAAGATTGCTTAACCACAAAATAATCCCGAGGTGATTATTGTGGCAAACTCCCAAAACTTACAGAAGTGGAGCGAAGCAATCTTTTTAAATCAGGCCAAAATCGGCGAAGTGATGGCAAAACTCGAAGACGAACGCGAGTTTTCTTTGAAGGAATGTTTGAAAAACGGCATCAAAATCCATAAACGGCATCGCGAACTGTTGCAGGAAGTTTCTCTGGCCAACGACTGGGCTTCAATCGACGATGTCGTCAACGTCAATAAACGGATCTGGGAGAAATTCCAGGCCAAAAAGTTGAAAACGAAAGAAGCAAAAATCAAAACGGTAATCGATGCCACCTATGATTCGATGAAAACAATAGAGCATTTTCTGTTAATGTTCAAGCAAGCAAGTCCGAAAGTAAAAGGGGAAGTTCATCATTTACGTCAGGGGTATTTGGCTTTTATCGACGATTTGCACTCTTTTTCGGGTGAATAAATGCGAAAAAAAGGGGGAAAAGGCGCGAAAATGAGCGCCCTTTTTTTCATAGCGATATTGATTGACACAGGGGATTAAAGTTGCTATAATTACTTTACATTCGGTTTTTTTCTAGTGGAGGATGAGATTAGATGAATAAGGAAAAATGGTTGGAACTCTTAAAGCAAGCCAATTTCAATATCATTGATGAAGTTAAAGACGGGGAGATTTTGGAAGTCCTCATCAACTCTGCTAGCAAAGCACTGACTTTATCTGTTCAATTGCCTAAATTGGTACCATTGCGCTTGGTTGAGAGAATGTCGAACCATCTCCAGGGTTTTTTAAAGGAAAGCGTCGGAGTGGAAAGCATAAACTTTTTATGGTCTTATCAGAGCCAAACCTATGAAACAAGTTTGATAGAAGAGTATTATCGCAAGGCGATTAATTTAGCTCAAAAGAACCGGAAACTTGCCGGGGTTTTAAAAGAATACAAATATCGCATCGGCGATAATAAAATCGTTGTCATGGTGGCGACTCCTACGGATGAAGGGCTGGCCAAAGAAGCACTTCAGATTGTTAGGGACTTTTTTAATTCCCACGGGTTAAATGCGGTGCATTTGGAAACTTGCGTTTCGGATAGTGAAACCTGTCTGAAAGATGTGTTGGAAAACGAGATTCAACTCCGTGAACAGCTGCGGGATGCCAAATCTTATGAACAACAAAAGCAACAGATTCATTTGCGGAATGCTTACGAAGAAAAAGCTGTTTATAAACCGAAACGTTCTTCAACTCCCGTGCATATCCCTTTAAAGGAATTGCCTGTCACAAGCATGGAAGCGGTCGAGTTCCGGCAAAAGAACGGAACCGACAAAGTGGTCATCGAAGGAGTTATATTTAAAGCCGAATCACGTAAAGTCAAAGGTTATTTGATTTTTGAAGGATTTATCACCGACTACGAAGATTCGATTATGGTGAAACGGTTCTACAAACCGTATGAAGCCGAGTTCTTTGAACAGGATCTTAAGAACGGTATCCGGGTTCGGGTAACGGGCAACCTTCAATACGACACTTTTGCCAAAGAGGTGGTTATCATGGCTTCGGAAATAACCAAACTCGGACTTGATGCCACCCATATCCGTTTCGACGAAGCTCCCGAAAGACGGGTTGAACTTCATGCCCACACCAAGATGTCGACTTTGGACAGCGTTTTGGATGTGGATAAATACGTGGAAACCGCCGCAAAATTCCAACACCGCGCCGTAGCGGTTACGGACCATGCCAATTGCCATGTTTTGCCGGCCTTTTTTAATGCCTGTCAAAAGCACAAAATCAAGCCGATAGCCGGGGTGGAAGGAAACTTCATCGACGATTCGCGCTTAAATGTCACTTTGACGGTGGAAGACCGCGATTTGCTTGATGCAACCTTCGTGGTATTTGATATCGAAACGACCGGCTTCAGCGTCAACTTCAATGAAATCATCGAAATCGGGGCCGTGAAAATCAAAAACGGCATTCAACTCGACACTTTTTCGACTTTCGTTCGCCCGAGCCGGAAAATCAGCCGAAAGATTTCCGAATTGACGAATATTTCGAACGAAGACGTCGCCAAAGCGCCGGCGATCGAAGAAGTCCTGCCCAAGTTTGTCGAATTTATCGGCGACAGTATCCTCGTTGCCCATAATGCGACGTTCGATACCGGTTTTATCTATTATGCTATGAAACAGCTCGGAATTTATCAAAAAGATTTCCCTTGCATCGATACTTTGCAACTGGCCCGGGTATTGTATAACGAACGGATTAAACGTTTCAATCTCGAAGCCGTTGCCAAAGAACTGAAAGTGGAAATTGTCGATCACCACAGAGCGATTGCGGATGCGCGGACAACCTCGCATATTTTTATGAAAATGCTCGGCGATTTAACCGATCACCATGTTTACAATTACCGCGACATCAACGCGATGGTTGACGAAGATTCCATTTTTAAATATATCATTCCGACCCATATCAATATTTTGGTCAAAAACAAACAAGGGTTAAAGAATTTCTATCATTTGATTTCCGACAGCCATACGACTCATTTTTACAAGGAGCCCCGGCTGTTGAAGTCCAAAATCAATCAATACCGCGAGGGCTTATTGGTCGGCAGCGGCTGCTCAAACGGGGAAATCTTTACCTTTGCCTATGAAAAAAGTTACGAAGAATTTTTAGAACGTGCGCGTTATTATGACTACCTGGAAGTTCAGCCACCCGAATGTTATGTCCATTTGATCGAAAAATACGATGAACCGGAAATCGAAGAGTTCATCAAAACAACAATCAAAACCATCATCAAAGCCGGAAAAGAATTGAATATTCCGGTTATCGCGACCGGCGATGTCCACCAATTGGAAAAGGACGAAACCGTTTATCGCAAGATCTTTATCCGGGTTCCGCGTCCAGGCGGGGGACTCCACGAAATGTTCGGCATCGAAAATGTTCCGAATATGTATTTCCGGACGACGAGCGAAATGCTTGAAGCTTTCTCGTTTTTGGATGCGGAAGACGCCTACCGGATTGTCGTTACCGAAACTAACCGGATTTGCGATGCCATCGTTGAAATCGAATTATTCCCTAAACAATTGTTTACGCCGAACGACGACTTTATGGCGCGTTTCGGAACACCTTCGATGGCCGAAGCCGTTCGCAATTTGACCTATTCCCGGGCTTTGGAAATTTATGGCATGACTGCGGAATCGGGCGAAACGGTTCTGCCGTCATTCATCGAAGACCGGATTAAACAGGAATTGGACAGCATCATCGGCAACGGTTATGCTTCGATTTACTATATTTCCCATATTTTGGTCAAGAACTCGGTGGAAAACGGCTATATCGTCGGCAGCCGGGGTTCGGTCGGCAGCAGTTTTGTGGCGACCATGATGGGTATTACCGAAGTTAATCCGCTGAAACCGCACTATGTATGTCCGAATTGCCGTTTCAGCGTCTTCAAGAGCGAGAATGCGGAAAACGCTCAAAGAAGGAAAGAACTGCCGATCGAAGCACAGGAAGCTTTCGAAACCGTAACGACAGGTCAGGATTTGCCGGAATGCGACTGTCCGCGCTGTCATACGAAACTGAACCGCGACGGGGTGGATATTCCGTTTGAAACGTTCTTGGGAATCAAAGGCAAAGAAGCCAAAGTTCCGGATATCGATTTGAACTTCTCCGGGGAATACCAGGAAAAAGCGCACCTTTTCTGCCGCGATATTTTCGGGGTTGACAATGCGTTCCGGGGTGGAACAATCGGAACGGTTGCGGAAAAAACCGCTTTTGGTTTTGTCAAAGGTTACCTGGAAGATTCGGGACGCTTGGCCCGCAGCGCCGAAGTGGAAAGACTTGCCCAAGCCTTAATCGGCTCGAAGCGGACCACCGGCCAACATCCGGGCGGGATTATTTTGATTCCGAATACGATTGAATATGCGGATATCATTCCGATTCAATATCCGGCTGATGATCCGAATTCCACTTGGCGTACTTCGCATTACGATTACCACAGCTTTGAAAAGAATTTGCTGAAAATGGATATTCTTGGACACGATGACCCGACGATGATCAAACACTTGATGGATTTCGTCCATCAGTATCCGGATCGGTTCCCTTTCAGCAGGATCGAAGATATTCCGATTTTGGATAAAGATGTCTTGGCATTGTTCAGCACCAAAGAAGTACTGGGGTTAAAAGGTCTTGACGAAGATCCGTTCCCGAGCGGAACAATCGGCATTCCGGAATTCGGAACCAATTTCGTCCGCACGATGCTTAAAGACGTTCAACCGAAAACCTTCAGCGATATCGTCAGAATATCCGGTCTGTCGCACGGAAACGATGTTTGGGCGGGTAACTTTAAAGAACTGGTTTTGGGTCTTGACGAAAGTTTCCCACAAATTCCGTTCCAGGAAGTCATTGCTTGCCGTGACGATATTATGACCTACTTAATCAACCAAGGTCTGACACCCCTTGATGCCTTCCTAATTATGGAAAGGGTCCGGAAAGGCAAGGGTTTACGTCCGGAAGACGAACGTCTGATGCGTCAACACCGGGTGCCGGATTGGTACATCGAATCATGCAACAAGATTAAATACATGTTCCCGAAAGCGCATGCGGTGGCATACGTTATCATGGCGCTTCGGATTGCCTGGTTTAAAGTTCACCGGCCGATTTATTATTACGCTGCTTATTTTTCCCGTCGTGCCAGTGCCTTTGACGTGGAAGTTTTTGCCAGCGGCAAAAATGCCATTCGCAATAAGTTGCAACAAATTGCCACCAAAATCAACAACCGCACCGCTTCCAATAAAGAAATTGCATTGTTCGATGAATTGCAGATTGCCTTGGAAATGGTTTTACGGGGCTTTACTTTCCATCAGGTCAATATCTTTACTTCAGATGCGACTAATTTCGTATTGACCGAAGACCATCGGGGGTTGATTATGCCGTATGTTGCGGTGGAATCGCTCGGTCAGGCTGCGGCGGTTTCGATTGTGGAAGCTCGCAAAGAACGGCCGTTTACCTCAATGCGCGATGTTATGGAACGGACCAAAATCAATAAAACGCTTTTCAATCGCTTAAAAGTCTTGGGAGCCTTTGAAGGTTTACCGGATGATGAACACCGTTCCTTGTTTGAAAACCAATAATTATTGGTTGATTATCTTGCTAAAATTGGAAAAATGATGTATAATATATAGAAGGAGAGTGAAATATGAAAGCAAAATTTGGAGACAATGTTGTTTTTTCCCGTGCTCAGAATCTCGAACGCGTTTCCGGTCAAGTAGCTACCATTCAAGGAGTCGGTAGCAAAACAATATTATTAGTGTTAATAACTTTAATCAGCGCTTTGGCCACCATGTTTATTTTGGGACCGCTTCAAGTCCTAAGTGCTTATTTTATAATTTGGATAATTACCTTTGTTCTATTAATGATAATGTCCTTTAATCCGACAGCGGCCCGCGTTTTGGCAATTCCTTATGCCATATTAGAAGGTATGACTGTCGGAGCTATTTCGGGCGTAGTTGCGATAGCAATTCCGGATGCCGGTTTGTTAATTCCGGGCCTTGCCCTTTCGATAACCATGACCATCTTTTTGGGTGCCAGCGTACTTTATGCTACCGGGGTTATTCGCGTCAGCGGATTCTTCCGTCGCTTCATGTATACCTTATTGCTCGGTGTCGTCATTACCTCTTTGGTAGTTATGATTGCGGGATTCTTCAACAGTCAAATTTATGAACTTTTCTACGGAGTTAATTCGGGTATTGCCTTATTGATTTCCATTATCATGGTAATCATATCTTCGCTTTATGTTGTCATAAGCTTGGATAATGCCACGATGATTGTGGATGCCGGAATGGATAAAACCTTTGAATGGTATGCCGCTTTCGGAATCCTGTTAAATATCATTTGGCTGTACTATGAAGTGTTGCGCTTGCTGATTATTTTATCGCAGCGAGATCGTTAATTATAATCGAATAATTAATTCTGATTGAAAAAGCCGTTTTTGCCAAAAAAGCGGCTTTTTATGCTTTTTAATGGTAAAAAAATGCTTGCCGAGGGAAAAGGTCTTGTTTAAAATCGGAAAAAAAGTTATACTTTTTGGGTAAAAAGCGACAGAAAGCGAGGATTGTTTATGTTCAAAATGTGGAGCGCTTTTCATTTTTTGTTTATTCTTTCGCCCTTTATTTTCACGGTAATCTTTCAGATTGCTTTTCGAAAACTCGATCAGGAAAAAAAGCGGATTGCGGGACTCGTTTTATCGGTTCTTGCGGTTGTGATATTATTGCTTCGAAACGGGGAAATTTTCGTGAAATCAGGTTATAAACTTGATCCCGAGATAATTCCTTTGCAAATTTGCAAAGGAATTATCTCNNGAGATAATTCCTTTGCAAATTTGCCATTTTGCCAATTTTGTCTTGTTGTTTGCCTTTTGGAAAAAGAGCGATGTTTTGTTTGCCTTGGCTTTTTGCTTAAACCTACCGGCTGCCTTTATTTCGATTATTTTCGCCAATTCCCTGGAAAACTATACGACCCTTGTTTCTTTCCGTGCCCAGGCTTATCTTTGGGGACATATGTTGATTGTAAGTATTACCCTTTGGGCTCTGTTGAATGATTTTATTCATATTACCAATAAAAGTTTAATCAAAACCCTCCTTTTCATCGGTGCGATTTACCTAGTGGCTATTCCGGTAGATACGATTATGGAAGCCATTACCGATAAACAAGCCAATTATTTCTATGCTTTGTATCCGGAAGAAGGAACGCCTTTGGAATGGTTCTATGATATTTCCGAACCCGTAAAAATTTTGGGGATGACTTTTCGACCGCTTTATTTACTTTTAACG
>DCTZ01000021.1:0-204 GCA_002329485.1 Caryophanales bacterium UBA1427
CAAATTGATTGGGAGCTTTTTTTATATCTTATAGGCAATTGAAAGAGTTAATTGCTATTTGCCAATCTTTCTCTTAACATCATTTCGCCCACCGCACGCGCAATAACATTCGGTGCGACATTGCTGGAAGGCAACATCATGTAATGCAAAGCAGCTTCGAAAGTAATCCATTCGTTGCCGTAGAAGGTAGGCGTGCTAGCAATA
>DCTZ01000021.1:213-40786 GCA_002329485.1 Caryophanales bacterium UBA1427
TTTTTGGAGATCGGCTTCCGTAATATACGATAAAGCGGTGCAGGCGGTCAGGGTTTTCCAGCACGAAGCTGTTGTAATGGTCTGTTCAGCATTTTTGGTATAATTGATGTATTTGCTGTTTGGTCCGAACCAATCGTATCCGTCCGGTTCGCAATTTTCTTTCGGAATGATAACACCGGCAGCCGCCATACTGATGATGTCCTTTTCGATTTCCGTGGTGTCCTGTCCGTAATATTTGGCCACCAATAAATCAAACAACGCTTTCATGCTCGGATATGTTCGGGAAGCAGCATCTTCGGATTGGTTGGCAATCGCGCCGACAATATACGTATCGTCCGGGCCTTCGACAACCATAATCAGGTTGTTGATAAAGCTGCGATATTCGTTTTCGTAATTCAAACCACCGCTCTTGGTGCCGACAATCGTATAATACGGAGTGATATATTTCTTGCAATCGTCTTTGTTTAAGACAACATTGTTTACCGTTACCTGACGGGCAACGCCGTTGCCGTCGATAATCTCTCCGGTATAGCTCATGGCATTCCAAATGTTCTTTAGTAAATCCGTATGAACCCCTTTGATGCCAATCCGGCAAAGATCGGATGTGGTAATAATATTGGTTGTTCCAACAGCGGTTGTAATGTCACCGTGAACATCGATGCCCAATGTAGCCGCAAACTCTTCCATATATTTATAGAAAGTATTTTTGGCAATCTTCGAACCGATAACTTCGTGGCTGCCGTTGCCGCCTTCATTGATAATGTCATCCTCGCTGAGCACCACGAAGTGATAGAACGAACTGTTTCCGCCCACACAGGTAGCATAAATTTTACCCACAAATTCGTAAGGTTTGGAGAAGTCAGGCTGTTCAAACTGGGTTTGACCGGCCAAAATACAACTGAGCGGCGAAATCATGTTGAAGGTATTGCCGAAATTGGAAAAAACCGGGTTGGTTCCGTTGACTCTGATTTCGTCCAAAGAACTGGCATCGCCGTAATAGAAGTACAAATACTCGCGGTTGATGTCGCCTTTGGCTTCTTCTTTGACAACACCGGTAACAAACTTCAACGGATTTTCAGGGGTTCCTTCGAAGCAAACGGTAAAGTTTTGGAATCCGCCTTTTTTGGAAAGGAAATTGGCCAAATCTTCCTGCGAGGAAATATTGATATTTACCTCGTCGTGATTGATGGCATAATCGTCGGTATAACCGACAATGTATTGGGCTTTCCATTCCAGCATGTAACCGTAGCCGATAGCGTCTTCGTAATCATCACCCCGCCAAATCAGATAGCCTTTGTTGGTTTCTCCGCCTTTACCGCTGCGGTTGATTTGGTAGGAAACCGGAATTTCTACAATCGATCCGAGCGGGAACACCATATTAGGTGCATAGGAATAGCCTTTGATGCAACTGGACGGTTCCACCTTAGGAATGTCGTCTTCCCGGCAGCTTCTCAAGCATAATGTCTCGTTGGAATCCAAGTCCTTAAGAATATAATAAGTATAACCGCCGTCGCTGTTTGAAGTGGCCCCGACCACAATCGCTCTCAAAGTTACCACGGCCTGGTAATCCGGACAGTCCTTGATTTCGGAAACCGTAACAACTTTTACCGGCAAAGTCAGTTCGGTTTTCGGGATTTCGGTTGTCGCTTTGTCATCCTCATATATATGTCCGCATCTCGAACATTCATAATAGGCTTTGGAGCCGAGCGACCATCCGGTGGCCGGAATTTCTTTGTTGAAAATCAGATTATGGCCCGTGGCTTTATCGACGATGGAAGGCAATTCGTTGAAGAATTGGTCAAAGTCTTTGTTGCAATGCGAACAATGGTAATGTCCCAAAATACCGTCGGTTGTGCAAGTCTTTTTTTCTTCGTCAATCCATTCCCCGAAAATATGTTCTTCATCGACGTATTCGATTTTTTTCTTGCATCCCGTTAAAGCAAATAATACAATTAAAGCAAGCAATAAAATTATTCTTTGATTTTTCATTTGGGTTATGCCTCTTATTCAACGGTTGCCGGAATTACCCAATCTTTATCCAAAACGACAAACTGAGCATAATAATCTGATCCCCCGATGAACATGGCATAAACGGTTCCGTCAAAAACAAGGTGATTGGTCCATTGTTTTGGCGAAACATCACTTGTGTCCCCGAATAGCATTTCCGAGAAAGTCATACCTGTATTGACATAGGTGTTGTAATTGTAGAAATTCGGATAGTATGATTGACGTGCACCGATATTGTTGGTGGCGTTCGCGGAATTGCTGATGGTTGTGGAAGCCCAGGTATTGCATGCTTCCGAGAAACATGGTCTCCACGCATGTTTGATTCTTTCGTCATAAGAGGTAGAACTAATCAAAACACACCGTAAATTTGTCATCCTTACCAGTTTATAGGTATTTGCGGCGGCAGCTTCATAACTGTATTCGAATCCTTCTGTTCCGTAAACATTGGAACCGTTTAATAAACCTAAAAATCTAAAGAAATCTTCTTGGGTGGATATATCAACAACATCTTCGGCATTTAAATCATATTTATAATTTCCTTGGCCTTTTACAAAAGAAATCAGTTCCTCTTCGCCGTCCGTATACAGTAAGTAAACAATACCGGCATTGCCACAAGCATAATTCGCGGAAGTTTTTGCGACGGTTACCGGAATTTCCAAAATGGTTCCTTTTTCGAACGGCATAATAATATTGGCGGCTGTACCCATGGCATTCGCCAAAGCAGAAGCACCGTTTTTGCCCCCGCTTAGCGCCATCGAAACATTGCTAAATTCATCTTTAAAGGTAATGGCATTGATTAAATTGAGCGATGCCTGAGTCGTCGTTACGCCCGCAACTACGCCTCTTACGATCAATTCCGATCCCACAGGCATTGTTCTGGCTTCCGCAACACTGGAAACAAGTTGTTTGATTTCCACGCCGTCGGTAATTTCTTGGGTTGCGGCTGCATCCGCATAAGTCTTATGGCAGACTTCGCAGTAGTAATGGTCTTTTAAGCCCGCTTGGGTTTTGGTAGCTTCTTTGCCTTCAACATGCGTTAGGGTATGTCCTGCGCAAGGGATAACCCAACTGTTTTCGGCAATTTCGTGTTCGCCTTCCGGATCGGAATAGAACTTGCCGCACTTGCTGCAGGAATAATATTCGGACGCGCCGGCCGTTTCGCAGTCGCCGCTAATCGCATTATGCTTTTCCATAGCATGGCCGGTAGCCGGAGTCGTATCCTTTTTCGTGTAACCGCAAACCGAGCACTTATAGGTTACATAACCTTCTTCCGCGCAGCTCACTTCCTTCGAATCAAAAAGTTGCATGTCGTGAGCGCCTTTGTCGAACAACTCATCGCAGTCGGAGCATTCATGCCAATGGAATTCAGCATCAGCTTTCCAGTTTTTGCTTACTTGGTGAGTCGTTGTGCAAGCGCACATGGCAAAAACGAAAAAAACAAAATACTCCCAAAACGGCTTTTGGGGTTTTGGGAAGTTTTTTAATCTGACCACAGGAATTCAAAAACCGTTTCAAGAGTATTTTTTATTCTATTCTTCCGATTAATTATCGAGTTTGGCGATGACTTTCTTCAATTGGTTTATACGCATCTTTATATCGGACCTGCGCATTGGTCTTACTTCCGAAACAACGACACCGTTTCTTTCTCCGTTGTTGAAGAGAGGCACGCGTACCCGGTCCCCAATTTTCAGTTTCATCCCTTCCGGAACTTCAAACTGAACGGCTTTTTCCGTTTCTTCCATCAGAACTTCCACAATAGAAAAGATTCGTTCTGCTTTTTTCGGAAGCGGAAATTCGAAATTATCCAAAACCTTTTTAATCTTTTCTTCGTTTGCTTTAAAGGCGAAAGTTGCTCCCCGTTCTTTTAACATCCAATAGATTTCATAGATATCGCTTAAGTTTTCCTGATAAAATTCTTCCTCTTCCTCGGCATCCTCAAACATTCCCAAAGGTTGGGCAAGGAGGTCGAGCGGACGTTCCCCGGAAGCATTTTTGAGATTGACGTCTTTTTGATAATCCAAAACCAATTGAACCCGATAAGGCCTTCCGGTGCGAACGGCTGTATGAAGATAGGTATCCATCGATTCCATATGGCGGAAACTCAAATCAATCAGACCCGACTTCAACAAAGTTTCGATAGCCTGATAATTGATTTTTTCGGTAATCAGCGCCACCATTAAAGGCGTGGCCCCCCCATCACCCACCGTATTGGGATTGTATCCTTCGTCAAGCAAAAACCGGATGATTCGGTAATTGTTGCCCAGGCACGCACTGTGAAGAAGCGTCCTTCCGCGATAAAGCGGCTGATTGGGCGAGAGATTCATCATTCGGTAAACCTTCAAGAACAAATCGAAATCGTTTTTTACCCCGAGCGCTTCCAGTAAAGTCCAACCGTCGCTTGGCGTGTAAATATCGACTCCATAGTCCAACAGGCTGTCAACCAATGCATAATCGCCCTCCAGCGCCGCGTGAATCACAATCGACTGATGGGACCGGTTCTTTTGATCGAAATCGAAGCCGAATTCTTTCAGAACCGAAAGGATTTGGGGAATTCTTTTGTTGTACCAATGGATTGTCCCCAGCGCATACACCACCGCATTCTCGCTCTCGAAATTTCGAAACAACAAATCCCGGTTGTTTTTCAGAATGTCTTTCAGTTTTTTGTGATATCCGTTTTGAATGGCAAAGACCATTTCCTGGCACTCTTCGTCCCGGGAAGAAAAATTGCACATCGCAAAACTGTCGAGCATTTCAATCCATTCGTCGTATTCTTCGTCGCCGACAAACCGCACGCTTTTTTGAGTAAAATCCCGGGCAAAAACCTGCTCGATTGATCCGGGCGCAGCCGTTTTGAAATCGGCCAGAAAATCGCCGGTTTTATCGGGATCGAAATAAAGATTCTGATCCAAATACTTTGAAGGAAGCAAAAACTTGAAAGTGGCATATTCGGCTTCGAATACGACATAGGACAAATTTAATTCCGAGGCCATGTCGTTGATGATTTTCAGTGCTTGAGGCGTGAGGCTTTCGCTGACCCACATCACAAAATGTTTGCCTTTATAGTAAACCTGATAATCCGCACCTTCCGAAATCAAAGCGCCGAGGATGAAAGCAACCATTCCTTCATCCGGTACCCAATAGCGACTAAGATACAGGTGGCAGATACTTTCCATAAGTTTGGAATCCGGTTCCAGGAATGTTTTGTTGGGATCAATCTCCAGTTCCCGCAGCAAAATGATGATGGACGCCAATACCTGTTCCGAATCCATATCGTGGGTAAAGAAATAATCGATAAAAAAACCCAAGATATTCATCGGCCGTTTTTCGGGATCGTAATAATATTCGCCGTAAACATCCAGTTTTTGGGGAAAGATTTCGGTCAGGGTTTTCAGATTGCCCTTAAGCAAAGCATCTTTTGCCAAGTTGCAATAATAAGCTTGTTCTTCCAAATGTTCGAGCCAATATTGATCGTAAAAAACTATTTTTTCTTGGAAATTGTCGACAGTCAGGTTCGAAGGGATTAAAACATCGCTGTTGGAATCATCTTCCGGATAATAGAAATCTTCCAAAAAGAACGGTCCGTCGAGCGGTTTTTTCTCGGTGCTGGTAAAAACCATCAGGTTGCCGTTGATTTCCTTGGTGAAATACGCAAAATATTTTTTATCGCGCAAAAAAAGCGAATTGCTTGGCCTGCGATATGTCAACAAAACCGGTTCCCTAAACATAACAAAGCACTCCTTTTCTTTACTGGTATTATAACAAAGATTTTTTCCTTTGGGGGATGATTTGTTAATTTTATTATTTTCGGACTTAAGCAAGAAAAAAACCCTCCGAAAGGAGGGGAAAGTTTTAAATTATAAAATGATGAACTTGCGTTCGAAGAAATAGTTTAACAGTTCTTTACGGGTAACGATACCGGTAAAAATCTTTTGATCGTCGATAATCGGCACAAAGTTTTCGTCTATGGCTTTGGAAAGCAGGATTTCGTTGTTGGCCTTGATATCAAGCGGCTCGTTATCGCGATGTCGCGGTACTTCGCTGACCTTGGCATCTTCAAAATCGGCAAATCCTTTGCTTTGGATAAACCACAATAAATCGCCTTCCGATAAAGTTCCCACATAATGACCTTCCCGGTCAAGGATGGGTATAGCGGAAAACCGCGTCGGTTTAATTTTTTCCAAAGCTTCCTTAACGGTAAAATCGTCATAGACATAAACAACTTTGTGTTTGGGAATCAAAAAATGACTGATTATTTTCATTTAACACCTCTTTCTGAAAATTGATTCTTTCAATGTTATATATTCATTATAACAGATTTTGGTAAAATTAACAACAGAAATATTTATTTTTGTTTCGACAATATCATTGGCAAACGATTGTTTTATTCGGCTGTTTGCTTTGCAGGGGATTGTTTTTTCTTCCTGTTGTCGATAATAATCCAAGGAATGTAAGGCAACAAATACAAAACCGACACGATTCCCAAAATGCATAACCACTTTAGCCAAGGATTGCTCGGCAGAAAGTTGGCAATCGAAAAACCGTCTTCCACCGTATTGATGAAGAGATAGTTTGCGGTGGTGTAGTGGTTGTCCGGGGTATAACCGCTGCCGAGGAGCCAATTGGCAAATACCGCAAGCAGTCCGATCGAAACCAAAACCGCAACCGAAGGAATGTAGCTTTTCCAGGTCGGACGCATTTTATGGACAAACATCATATAGAACACCGAAATAAAGAGCATCATGTGTTCGGTCCAATATTGGTAATAACGGTATCTAGTTGGACCGCAGTAAGTCAAAACCGCTGGCGTGATAATCGCATTGATGCTTGTTCCGAGCACCAAAAAGTACACAATGTCAAAACACTTTTTGCTTTTGGTTAAAAGCATAAAAGCGCAAATCACATTGGCAATGCCGCAAATCGTAATCGGCAAATGGTCATAGACATTGGCGTCAAGATCCGGGTGCAGCAGGCGCCAAAAATAACTCATCTCCGCAACAATCATTATCACCGACATAATAATGCGGTTTTTTTCTTCCCTCGGGGATTTCGCCAATTGATCGCGATACTTGATAATCAAAAAGAGAATCACGCCCAAAATCAAAATAGGAATAAGATGAGCCAAACTGAAATATCGGAATTCTTCGACGTCTCCTTTTCCGAAAAAATAGTTAAAAAAGTGCAACAATTTTTCTCTCATATATATACATCCTGTCTATATAAAAATAAAATTTAACGTTCAAAAGGTTTGTTGAAGGAACCGATTTCGATTAAATTTCCTTCTGGATCCGCGATATAGCACGTTCTTTGTCCCCAAGGCTCGGTTTCCGGCGGCAAAACCGGGGTTGCCCCTTTGGCCACGACTTCGTTAAACCTTTTATCGACTTCCTCAAAAGTATCGACATACAAAGCAATTTCGAAATGGCCGTTAAAGCCCTTGGTGTATTCGAGTTTGCGATTAAGCATTTTTTCGAAATCGTTGCGCCCGTAAAGCATAAAGAGGGTACCGTCTTTAATGAGATAAACATTGGCAGTATCCAAATCTTCCTGAATTTCAAAACCCAAAACATCGCGATAAAACGTAATCATTTTCGCCAAGTCTTTGACAAAAAGACCAAATCCGTCAAGTTTCATAATTTTTCCAATCCTTTCGCTTTAAATAACAGAGATATTATATCATTTTTTATGATAAAACACCTGGTTATTTATAAAAAAATCACCTTGACAAAGGTGATTGGTTGGGAAAACAAAGTGTTTATTTACGAAGCTTTTTGACCGGCCAAAGTTCGATATAGCCGCGTTCGCCAATTGGTTCAAGTTGGATTTTCGGATTGTCCGAATCCCAGACATATCCGATAACCTCCGGATTGTATTTAGCAATGGCCTGCCATACTTCGTCAATAGCTTCGGAATAGTTTTCCTCTTCGAACGGTTCGCCCTGGAACATGAGATAAGTTGCTTCCGGCAATTCAATCACGTCGAAACCTTCCGGAATGACTCCGTCATAATCAAGGTTGACTTCGGCACCCTGAACATAGGTGGACGTTCCTTCTTTGATGTATTTAAACGGAAGCCACATACACACCGGTTCGCCTGAAATTGATTTGATGCTTTTCAAAATACCGAAAACATCGCAACCCACTTCCCCGCAATACTCAAAGTAATGGGTCGCTTTGCTGCCTCTTTTGATAATTACTTTCCTTGGGGGTTTGGTAATCAAAGTAATAAAAATGTTTTTGACCTTTTCCATTTTCTTCTTTTCCTTTCTTTCGTAAACTTTAAAAGGGAGAAACAAACAAATCGGAATCGGGTTTTTCGAATAATCATAAGGGTTGATGCCGAATTCTTTGAAGAAAGCCCTTTGGTATCCGTCCACGCTGTTATAACCGCTTTCAAAAGCCACATCGACAATTTTGACCTGATCATCCCGCAGTTTCAACGCCGACTTGGATAACCTGAGTCTTCGGATGTAAGTACTGGGAGTCATGTTCAACAGTTTCACAAACAAGCGGTAAGAATACCAGGGGGAATAATTCGAAACATTGGCCAAATCGGCTAAGGTGATTTCTTCATCCCAATGATCATCGATATAATCCTGCATCCGCTTGACTGCTTCATAGATATTCATTTGTTTCACCTCGCAAATATCTTACCAAAGGAAAAAGAAAAATTCTCGACATTTTTTGCTATAATTTAAACCACCTCCATATAATCCCAAAGATTACCTTTGAGAATCGCTTCCCGTAAAAAGAAAGTCATGACTGACAGAACAAGCAGACTGACAAAAAAGATTAAAACTTTCTTTTTGGTTTTTAAGCCAAATTCTTTGATAAAATTATAAACAAACAACAGCACGCTTAATAAAGCAATCAATATACTGATTATGACGGTTACGTCGTTGGCATTAAAGGCTGTCGAATCGTTACCGAAGATATTCAATAGGACCAAAGAATTCAAGGCCCGATAAGGCAAAAAAAGCAAAATAAACAAAAAGAACCAGATATATACTTTTATATGCTTTTTCAACATATGCATCACCGGTTTTATTATATCATAATATTTTTTCTTTAACCTTAATTTTTGAAGAATTGCCCACTTTTCGGAATATTTGCACAAACGGTCTATTTGCAGAAAATGAGAAAACACCTTCTGGAACAAGTGAAAAAATGACCCGGGAATTTTTTGCATTTTTCCCAATCAAACTGCTTGCATTTTATTTTTATTAGGAATATAATATCGAAGGTTAAAAAGAAGGTTATCGAAATTATGAATTCGCTTATTATATTGACAGCTTTGATTTTGCTCTCTTTGGTAGTTGTTGTGGTGTTTAAGCCGACGTTTACGGTTAAAAACCACACTATCGAATCATTTTGGGTCGTCGCTTTGGTGGGGGCCTTTTTACTTGTCGTTTTCGGTTTTATTTCTTGGGATGAAATCTGGGTCGGCATGACCAAGAATAAAGCCATCAACCCTTTCTTCATTTTAATTTTGTTTTTCTCCATGACGCTTTTGTCGATTGTTTTGGACGAATTGGGATTTTTCCAAAAACTCGCTTCTTATGCCATGGAAAAAGCAAAGGGCGAACAGATGAAGATGTTTTTCTATCTGTATATCATCACTTCGGTCCTGACGGTTTTTACTTCCAACGACATTATCATTCTGACCTTTACGCCGTTTATCTGCTACTTTGCCAAATATGCCAAAATCAATCCGATTCCGTATCTGATTGCCGAATTCGTCGCCGCAAACTCCTGGAGCATGATGCTGATCATCGGCAATCCGACCAATATTTACATTGCGTCTTTTTATCAGATCGATTTTTTCAGCTATCTGAAAATCATGTTTTTACCGACCATCGTAACTTCGGTCAGCCTAATGATTTTGTTGTTGGTTATTTTCCACAAACCGTTGGAAAAAGAAATTGACCATTCAAACGACTCCGTCTTGAACCAAATCGATGTACCTTTGAAAAACAAAACTTTAACGATAATCGCATTGATACATTTAGGACTTTGCACTTTGCTTCTGAGTATCGCCAGCACCATCGATTGGCCGATGTGGTTAATCAGTCTGCTTTTTGCCTTAAGCATGGTTTTGGTGCTTTTTGTCTACTACTTGTTTAACCGAAAAGAAAACTATTTGTTTAAGGTTTTGAAAAGACTTCCTTTTTCGTTGATACCTTTCGTCTTGTCGATGTTTATCCTGGTCTTGACACTTAATAAATATGCCATAACATCCAATATTGCGCATTTGTTTGCCGGACATAACGCCGTATACTCTTACGGCATCACATCTTTCTTAAGCGCCAATCTCATGAACAATATCCCGATGAGCGTGCTCTTTTCCGATGTCATAGCATTCTCGGATTCTTCCAGCAAACTGGGAGCCATTTACGCAAGCATCATCGGTTCCAATCTCGGCGCTTTCTTTACGCCAATCGGAGCGCTTGCGGGAGTAATGTGGATGCAAATTCTGAAAAAAGAAAAAATCTCCCTTTCCTTTACTTCTTTCATCCATTACGGAATGATGCTTTCCATTCCCGCGCTCCTGATCGCTTTAACGGTACTTTTCCTGGTACTGTAAGAATTAAACGCCATTCGGTTTTCGAATGACGTTTTTTTCATTTGATGACATATCTTTGCACAGTTGTTTTAAAGAAGTCGTGATATCGGCGACTGTTTCGAAACCGGACCGGATAATCAGATATGCCCCCGCAACAAAGAAATAAATCAACAAAAAATTAAGAAGATATTTTTTCATAAATCTCCTTCCTTTCATGTCTAAATTTCCCTCGTCAGCGCCATTTCCCATTCCACCAGTTCTCCCCTTAAAACCTTTTGAACGATTTTTTTGCCGGTGAAACGAAAACCTTTCTTTTGATAAAAGGCAATGGCTTTTTGATTTCCTTCTAGGACAAACAATACGACGGACGGATGAGGAAGGCGTTTTAAGGCCTCGTCCAACAGGGCGCTTCCTATTCCGTATCTTTGATAATCTTTCAATATATAAATCGCCCCGATTTCGGAAGCAGGAAAAATCGAAACATGGCTTCGTCCTTCTTCCAAATAACTGACAAAACCGACTATTTTTCCGTCGACCAAGGCAACCAGCGTATTTTCGGGATGGCTTTTGGCAATATTAACCCGATTTTCCAATCGGACGGTATCCAAAAATTCTTGGGGCATTAAGCCGGGATAAGTTTCCAGCCAGGCGGTATAATGAACAAAACCACGTCCGTAAGCGTCATCCGCGGTTGCTTCTCTGATGGTGAATTCCATTGTTTTATACCTCAAAAAAATTACTAATATTTTTTCATGACATAAAAATAGATAGCACAATAAAGCAATGCCAAACAAATGCTCGCCAAGGTACCTACCAAGTATTTGTTTATTTTATCCTCTTTATTTTCCTCTTCCTTTAGTTCTCGGGATCTTACCCAAGATTTTGCAGCTATGATAATGGCTATTGCAGATGCCGAGTTAAGATAACAAAGAACAAGTACGATTATCCTTTCAAAAATGCCTATCATTACACCAGTATCAAAGGGTTTATAAATGGGCGAACCAAATAAATCCCAATAGAGGTTATTAATGAAAATGGCTGAAGGCTTGATGGTTAACAATAAAACCAATACAATAAGCAAGGTTTCTTGGTGTTTCGGGTTTATAAAATAATCAAAAGAGAATATTTTTAGTATTACCAAAATAACACCAATATGGATTATTTGATCAATTATTAGTGCCAAAACTCTTTTGGTTTTCAAAAAAAATAGAAAAGCAATTAATTATTATATGAGAAGCTGCCAGTATTAAATATATCATAAGTAACAGCCAGTAATTTCGATTCCAAATAATGAGCAGAAATAAAAAAGGAATCATGTATAAACCAACATGAATCAATACTTTTTTTAAGTTAAATATTTCTTTATCAGAACATTCAACACAGGGATTGCAGGTATCGTCCATTTTTGCTTCTTTGCATTTTGATAACTAATTAAATTGCAAATAAAAATCACCAATAAATTGCATAATCAAAATAATTATCAAATTAATAGGCATTTTCTCTCTCCTTTTTTTCAATCCATAACATTAAAGTACCGTCCATGTTTCTGCTTTCTTTTATTCTTCCTGACCGAATATGTTTATCAACGTTTTGTCTTGATGTTTTTAAAACTTCGGCTATCAATGAAGAATAACCTTTCCGCCAAAAATCCTTAATATACAAATCATCACTTTTGTCGGCTAAATGAATCATAACAGGTTCATTTTTCCTTATTGTTTTTCGAAAAAATCCATTTGAAAATTAGTTAAAAAGTAATTGGTTTTATCTTTATTATCCAACAAATCCTGTTTTAATTTAAATAATTCGATATAGAATAGATTATCTTCGTAAAAGGACAAATTATAACCGCTTATGGTAATTGGATTCAATATTTCCAATATTAACTCAATGGCTTTTGCCGAATTTGATTGTCTCCTTTTGATTTCCCAATTTGCCAACGAAAACATATTGATAAATTTATCTGAAGAATCCCCTGAATTATAAAAAATTGTATTAATATTTTTTTCTGGAATGCTTATTATTGCTTCCCGAGCTTTATAATAAGCATCTCCGTCCAATTCGGTTGAAAGCCAATTTTCATTGAAATAATCCCCCCTCTGCCGATTCCTCCTCTGATTTTTATCGGAAAAATCATTAATTGTAATTTCCGAAAATATAAAAAGGCTGATTCACTGTTTAAAAAAAGACCCTGATTTTCGTCTCCGCCGCTAAACATCCTTTCTTTGGCCATCATTGATTTAAATTGCTTATTCAAATAATTGATTGACTCTTTTATAATCATTTGAATTTTGAATCTGTCCTTATACTTCCTGGATTCTAAAATATCTATAATCAAGGCACTGTATAACATTTTTATCACCCTTTGTGGTATATCATATAATTTCTATAAAAGCAACCTATTTCGGTTGCTTTTATAAACGAAACCAAATTTGGTTGCTTTATTAAAAAACAAAAAAAGGCCTGACTTTCGCCTAGACGTTGATCAAACCTGTTGTTTTTTAGATGGTGATCCGTACGGGATTCGAACCCGTGAATGCATGCGTGAAAGGCATNNATGTGAGTTAAACCGCTTCTCCAACGGACCTATGAATGGCGGAGCAGGAGGGATTTGAACCCTCGCACCAGTTTCCCGGTCTACGCCCTTAGCAGGGGCGCCTCTTCAGCCTCTTGAGTACTACTCCAACGCTTTAATATTTTACACTAAATCGGCTTTTTTGTCAAACAATATTGATAATCTTTTTACTTTCTTAAAAATCGGGCAACGGTTTTTCGCTTTGGATACAGATAAAAACTACTTTTTTTGCATAAGTGAACCAATCCGAGTAAAAATATTATTACATTAGGTCAAAGGAAGGAAGTTATTGATGCCAAAGTTAGAATGTGAAGTCCGAAACTGTGCTTACAATTTTGCCAGATTGTGTACCAAAGACGGGATTTCGGTGGAAGGTCCCGCGTCCCGCCGCAAGCGCGAAACCAGCTGCCACAGTTTTGTGCCGCGGGAAATCGCCACCTACAATTACGAATTCGCTAAGTTCGGTGCGGAATCCGAAGAAAACAGCGAGGTGTGGTGCGATGCCATCATGTGCGTTTACCAACAGGGCGACCGCTGTTTGGCGGATAGAATCAAGATTAAAGTCGTCGGAGGCTTCCCGAGCGAAAAAAGAAACCACACCCAAAAAGCCTCATCGGTCGACGAAACAATGTGCCAAACATTTGAATATAAAGAATCGTAAACCCCTGACCCCGACGGGGTTTTTCTCATATTTTTCATTGTTTTTTTATTGCAAATCCGACCGTTTAATGCTATGATATTTTAGATAAAATAATTCATTTACCGAGGTACAAAACATGAACGAAAAACAACCTTGGCGCGATTTGTTGGTTGAAGACTTGTCTTCGGCCGATATCGTCATTTTAGGTATCCCGTTTGACGAAAACTGTTCCTGCGGAAAAGGAGCAAGGTATGCGCCGGATAAATTACGCGAACTCTCTGGGTATCTGCCTCCGGTGACCGAAAACGGCGAAATCATCACCGCCCGATTGTTCGATTTCGGCAATGTCGAAAAAAACGAATCAATCGAAGCTTATTTCCGAAAAGTCGAGGCAAAGGCAACCGAAGCCATGGCAACCCAAAAGTTTCCCGTTTTTCTGGGCGGAGACCATTCGGTGAGCATTCCTTTAAAACAGGCTTTTGCCAAATTGAATCAAGGCAAACGCCTGGGAATTATTCATTTCGATGCTCATGCGGATATCTGCGATATATATGATGATAGCAAACTTTCACACGCTTCCGTCAATGCCCGAGCCTTAGAAAACGACTTTAAAGATTCGGACATCATGATGGTGGGCATTCGGTCTTTCGAAATTCAGGAATTACCGTTTCTGAAAAACCATCCTCATCAGGTTTTGTTGGCATCACAGCTCGATACCATGCAAGATTTCGAGATTGCCAATGAAATCATTACTTATTTTGCCAGTTTTGACGCAATCTATTTATCGGTCGATATCGATGTTTTGGATCCGGCTTATGCTCCGGGAACCGGAACGCCGGAAGCGGGAGGTCTCTCCTCGCGCCGTTTGCTAAACATCATCCGAAAGTTGGTTCGGCAATTGCCGATTAAAGCGATGGATATCGTGGAAATATCGCCGCCGCGCGATGTGAACGATATCACATCCTGGGCAGCGCTTAAGTTGTTGTTGGAAATCTTTTCGATTAAAGGACAAAAAAGAGGAAGGAATAAGTAAAATGAAACACATGATGCTTGATTGTTACGGTTCAACCGAATCGAAACTCGACGATGTGAAATACATCAATAACATGCTTAACCATATTGCCTACGAAGTAGGTGTGATAACGGTCGCTCCGCCGTTTTTGCTTCCGTACTATTACGGAGTCGATCAAAGCGATATGGGCGTCAGTGCCTTTTTGTTCCTTAAAGGCGGCCACATTACCATTCACACCTTCCCGCTTCGGGAATGCTATTTCGTCGATATGGTCTATGACGGCGAATACGATGTAGAAAAAGCCTATGGGCTGTTCAAACGTCTTCTGCCGTTCGAAGTGACTAGAAGTTCCGTGCAAATCAGCGAACGGAAAGTCGGCGAATTCCGGACCGTGCCGGTTAACCCCGACGAAGATTTCGGTCCGCATATCTTCGCTCGGATTAAAGCCAATAAAGAACCTTCCATGGAAAATGTCTTTGAGTTTTTGGAAGACATTATCGACAAGGTCAATATGACGCCGATTATCCGTCCTTATGTCATCAAAGATGTCATGAACCATTATACTTACCTGTCGGGGATGGTAATGATTGCCGAAAGTCACATTTCCTTTCATTACAACTACAATACAGGAATCATTTATTTCGATCTTTTCTCCTGCAAAATGTTTGACTATTCGATTCTCGACAAACTTTTGAAAGAAGAATACGGCGAACTATTGTCTTATGTGATTATACCGAGAGGAACCAAACACAAATACAACCGCGTTTCCAGCATGCTCAAAAAAGAAGAAATCTACAATTCCGCCTGGAAAAAGAACATTACCGAATAACATCATTTGGTTGCAAAAAAGCACTTCCTAACAGAAATGTTCGACGGAAGTGCTTTTTATTAGGCAAAATGCCCTATGATATATATATACCTTAAGACCTAATCCTGCAATACAACTGATCGTTGTTTTGATGGAACTGGATTTTGACAAACAAAAACTCCTCGAGTTCGTTTAAGATTTGGTACAACATTGCCCGGTTTTCAAATTCGACGCGTTCCTTGGGCAGCGGAAGCGACTTCATGTCTTCCCGCATGTTTTTCAGTTCTTCGAGTCTGGCGGTCGCCATGTCTTTGTAACCGATATCGTTTTTCAATGCTTCCACGAAACGGGCGATTTCCAGACTTACCGGATACACTTCGGTAATGCGTTCGAAATATTTGGCAATGCGCAACAGATATTCCAGTTGGGTACTGCGCATGAACAAATAATTCAAATGGTATTCGGAATTGTTGAAAAGCAGATTGTTGTGATAGCGGGTCGCATCGTCCAAGGTTTGGCTGACCCTTGCCTTGGCTATTTCCAGTTCCTTCGAAAGTACCGTCCAGGAAAGTTTTTTTCGAAGCGCTTCGGCGATGCCTGCCAAAATATTGCTTATGGACAGATCGATTTCCGCTTCTTTTTTCATAAGTTTCTGTTCGCTGTTCGGCATATATAAATTTACGATTAAGGCAATCGTGACGGGAATAACCAAAATCAACACTTCGTTCAGCAGGATAGATAGTTTTTCTTCCACCAACACATGGGTAACAAGCACTGTTGCGACTACCAAACCTTCCTGCATCTTCACAAGATACGCAAGCGGAATAAAGATAATCAAAAAGATGCCGAATACAATAATCTTAAACCCTAACATATGAAAGAGCACGGCTGACAGGGCTAAAGCAATTAAACTGATGCATATGCGCTTAAAAGCCATTTTGAAGGATTCTTTTTTAGTGGACTGGATACTTAAAAGCGCGATGACTCCCGCGGTGGTGGCATATTTCAGGTCAAAGGCCGAAGCAAGCAATATCGTCACAATTGAGGCTATGGTCATTTTCAAAGCCGGTAAAATGAGGTTGCGCATGTTTTCCTCCTTGGTTGTTCTTTTTCCATTTTATCACAGTCCGAAAAAGATATCTATCATTATGCAACCGGCAAAAAATTAAAACCGTTTACATTCAAAAAATGCGCATAATTCCTTGACACATTTAAATAATAACAGTATACTATAGTAAACAAAAAAGAATCATAATGTTAGAGGTAGCGATGCAGAAGAGTATGATAGGGAGGAGACATCCGACGAACTATCAGAAAGGCAACCATCGCCGAACGTTAGCGGTAGGTATACGGCTAACGTGGGATTATACGGAATACGTATAATACTCCTACTATCCCAGTAGTAGAGGCGCTAACACAATCGGGTTTAATTCCTACTTGTGTCTGAGAAAGCGTCTTATGATGCTTTTTTTGTTTTTAAAACAAGTTTTTAAAAGAAAGGAAAAGAACCATGAAAAAATTATTCTTAATACTTTTTGTTTTGTTAACAAGCGTTTCTTTGGTTTCCTGCGGCGGCAAAGAGGAAGAATACACCGTCACGCAGGAAGAACAGTTCATTGTCGGTATGGAATGCAATTATGCGCCGTTCAACTGGACCGAAAACAGCAAAACCCCGTATAATTACCCGATCGGCAATTTCGAGGGTAAGTATGCGGACGGATACGATGTGCAAATCGCCAAAGCCATCGCAACCATTTTGGGCAAAGTATTGGTCATCCAAAAACTCGATTGGGATGCTTTGATTCCGCAGCTCGAATCGGGCAAAATCGATGCGATTATCGCCGGCATGAGTCCGACGGAAGAACGAAAACAGTCGGTTGCTTTCACCGAAAGTTACTACACTTCCACCCATGTAATCCTGATGGCCAAAACTTCGAGCTTTGTCAACGCCAAAACTTTGAATGATTTTGCAGGGGCCAGAGTTGTCGGACAACACGGTACCATCTATGACGATTTGATCCCGCAACTTGTCGGCGCAACCCATCAAACCCCGCTAAAAACCATTCCGGATATCTTAACCGCTATTTTAAGCAACAAGAGCGATTGCACCATTCTGGAAAAACCGGTCGCAAGGGGCATCGTTGCGGGTCAACCGGATTTGACCTTCATTGAATTGGAACAAGGTTTTGACGTAAACGAAGAAGATATCGTTGTTTCGGTAGCGGTCAGATTGAACGAAACGGCTTTGGTCGCTCAAATCAACGAAATCTTATCGGGTATCAGCGAAAATGCCCGCCTTGCCTTGATGGAACAGGCCGTAAACAGAGCCAACTAGAGAGTTGATGCAAAATGCGAAGGTTTCCTCATATAACCTATTACCTGATAGGTTTGGGTGTGTTGCTCTTCAGCGTGGTAGCGCTCGTGAGCGATGCATCCCACAATATTTCGATTATCACCTACATTAACCCGGCTTTTTCCGTAGTTACTCTAATTGTTGGTAATATCGCAATCGGTTTGTTTACCTATTCGCTGCTAAAGAAAAAGCCGTGCCCTCTTTTAAACAAAGCAACCAAATGCTTAAAGTGGGTAATGTTGTTTTTTCTCTTTATCTTCTTGCTTGAATACCTTGTTTTTCCGGTTGTCAGGGCTTTTATCGAAACCCGGGATTTGACCACAATTCCGTCCAAAAGCGAATTTCTGCCTTCGGTTGCTTATATTATTACCAGGTTTGCGGAAGATTTGCTTAAAGGCATGCTGGTAACAATCGAACTTTCGTTGGTCGGAACGCTTGTTGGTTTAATCCTTGCCATGATTTTGGTAACCTTAAGAATTCTGAAACCCCAAAAACAGGATTCCGAAATTGTGGCTTTCCTTAAAACTTTCGGAAGCAAACTGTCCGGACTATACGTCAATATATTCCGAGGCACCCCGATGATGGTGCAGGCGGTTATCATCTATTATTTGGTTCCGGTTTTGATTTCTTCTTCCTGGGGAATTCCTCAAGACCAAATCGATCGGGTTTTTACCCATTTGGTTGCCGGATTCATCGTTGTTTCCTTAAACACCGCGGCCTATTTAACCGAAGTATTGCGAGGAGCGATTGAAGCCATCGACAAAGGCCAAATGGAAGCCGCAAGATCCCTCGGTTTAAGCTATCGCCAGGCCATGCTTAAGATTATCTTTCCGCAAGCCATCAAAAACGCCCTTCCTTCAATCGGAAACGAATTCATCATCAATATCAAAGATACCTCGGTTCTTAACGTTATCGGGGTTGCGGAATTGTTCTTTGTCGGGCAGGATGCCAAAATGCGTTTCTTCCGGACTTACGAACCGTTTATTATTGTCGCTTTGATTTACTTGGTTTTAACTTTGACTTGTGCGAAACTGTTAGCGATGCTAGAAAGGAAGATGAACTTGGAAGTTCGTGCGCTCCCAAGTTCCAACTGATATCATGAAACAGCCAATCTTAATCGTCGAACATTTATCCAAATCTTTCGGCAATGCCCAAGTCTTAAAAGAAATCAACCTAACGGTCAACGAAGGGGAAGTTTTATGCATCATCGGTTCATCCGGTTCCGGAAAATCGACACTCCTTCGCTGTCTGAATCTTTTGGAAATCCCCGACGGCGGCAATATTCTTTTTAACGGGGTAAGTTTAACCATCGAAAAAGTCAAACTGAACGAATTAAGAACCAAAATCGGCATGGTCTTCCAGTCGTTCAACCTCTTTAACAATTTAAACGTTCTGGATAACGTGATGCTTGCGCAAACCACAGTTTTGAAAAGAACCAAAGAGGAAGCCAAACAAATCGCTATTGCCAATCTCAAAAAAGTCGGAATGGATGACTTCCTGCAAAGAAGCCCGCAAACCTTATCCGGGGGACAAAAACAGCGGGTAGCGATTGCCAGAGCCCTTGCCATGAACCCCAAAATCATCCTTTTCGACGAACCCACTTCCGCCCTTGATCCGGAAATGGTCGGCGAAGTTTTGCAGGTCATGCAGGATTTGGCCAAAGAAGGCATGACAATGGTTGTCGTAACACACGAAATGGCTTTTGCGAAAGATGTGGCAACCAGAGTGATTTTTATGGACGACGGGTATATTGTGGAAGAAGGACGTCCCGAAGAAATTTTTTCGGCTCCGAAAGAAGCAAGGACCAAGGAATTTCTAAAGCGAGTTTTGTCTTAAAAGAAAAATTCCCCACAACAAAAAAGCAAAATGACTTCAAAACTCATTTTGCTTTTTTAATTTCAATCGGTTTTTATCGGTTACATCAGGAAGTTTTTTTGGTTTTGGATAATTCTTCGAACTTAGCCGCCATGGTCGGATTGCCCTTGGTTAATTTTTTGATTGTCACATCTTGGGCTTTATCATTGGCAAGGCGAAGATTTCGATCGGCACCGAGCAAGGCATCTTTGATTTTTTGCAGGTGGTCGATGGATTTGTCGATTTCTTCAATAGCTTTTGCGAATTTTTGGGATGCTAACTCATAGTTTCTGCCGAATGCTTCTTTGAATTTATTGAGTTCTTCTTCAAAATTGGCAATATCAATATTCTGGGCTTTTACCTCCGCAAGTTCATTTTTGTATTTCAGAGTATTCAAAGCCGCATTCCGAAGCAAAGTAATCATCGGGATGAAAAATTGCGGACGGATGACATACATTTTCGGATAACGATAGGAGACATCGACAATTCCGGTGTTGTACAGTTCGCTGTTCGGTTCCAACATCGATACCAGCACCGCATACTCGCAACCCTTTTCGGTGCGATCTTTATCGAGTTCTTTAAAGAAATCTTCGTTTTTCTTTTTGGTGGCAGTCGTATCGTTTTCGTTTTTCATTTCGAACATAATCGAAATGAGTTCCGTACCGTTGTCGTCATATTCCCTGAAAATATAATCGCCTTTGCTTCCGGTTCGTGCATCGTTGTCTTTTTCGAAATAAGCTTTCGGGAAGGCAGTGGCGCGGATTTTGTTGAACTCGATTTCGCAATGTTGTTCAAGCGTTTCCCCGACCATCTTGGTGGACAGTTTGGCTTTCAAATCCTTGAGGCGTTCGATTGTTTCTTCGCGGTCCCGGATTTGGGTTTCGTATTTTTCTTTGAGGGTTGCTTCCCTGAGTTTCAGTTCCGCTTCTTTCAGTTCCAAACTACGCCTTAAATCATCCCGTTCCTTTTCCAAATCGCTGATGCTTTCCTTCAGGGCAAGCTGTTTGGCAAGTTCGGCGGATTTCAATTCTTCTTTGAGTTTGGCAATTTCGGCTTCCCGCTTGGCAACTTCGTCTTTTAGGGTCTCAGTAGCCTTGGCCTGGACCAGCTCGGTGTTGGCTTTGAGTTCGGCTTTCAAACGTTCGATTTCCGCTTCTTTTTTGGATACCTCTTCTTTTAACATTTCCCTAGCTTGCGCCTGGATTAATTCGGTGTTGCTTTTTAGTTCCGTTTTTAAACGTTCGACTTCGGCATTCTTCTCCGCAATCTTTTTTTCCATTTCGTTGGCCAGTTTGGCTTGGACAAGTTCGATTTCC
The DNA here is from genome assembly GCA_002329485.1 of Caryophanales bacterium UBA1427. Taxonomy (GTDB): domain Bacteria; phylum Bacillota_I; class Bacilli_A; order ML615J-28; family CAG-313; genus UBA1427. Next base: position 21,335 of record DCTZ01000021.1, read on the forward strand.
GATTTTTTGTCCTTTTCGATCAGCAAAAACCGTTCGTGCAGTTCTTTTTCAAAAGCGTCGTTACGGACCTGATTCAGGATTTCCGCATACCCCGCTTCATCAATGTAGAATGTTTTCCCGCAATTCGGACATCTGATTTCGTTCATAGTTTCCTCCTAACAAAATAATTATTTTAAAAACAACGGGCAAAAAGAAAAAGCATCCCTTTTGGGGATCAAAAAGAAATCTTTTTCGCAAGTAAATTCCCTTCTTTTCCCTTTAAGGGGATTATACTACTTTTGCAGCTTTTTGTCAATTTTATTCCTTATCGGCAAAACACGTCCCCCAAAGAAGAAAAAAGCAAAATGGGGGTCATCTTGCTTTTTGGTCTCTATGGAAATATATATATTCGTTTATTTCATTTTGCCTTCAAGTTCGGTCAAAATGGTCGAAACGGTATTGTATTTGGATGATATCTTTCCGTTTTTGACATAAACCAAGGTCGGCAAATTGGTTTGATAATTTTCTTGGGTATAGCCCAAAGCATTCTTCAGCTTATCGTAAAAATCGTTGCCGAAATCCAAACGGTAAATCGGACGGGCATCTTTGTTTTTCTTGGCATAATTGGCATAGCGAATCAAGTCTTTTTCGAGCATCTCGTTCCGATAATCGTTTTGTTGATAAATAAAGACATAGTATTCTTTGTTTTCGTTGCCTTCTTGGGCCAAATAATTATCTTCGTTCACCATTTGAATGGAATCGAAAGATTTATATTCAAAAGGTTTAAAGATGGAAAATAAAGCATACAATATCAAACCGAGGGTGATTGCGGCGGCGGAAATGACAAAGATTAAGGTTTGCATATCGTTGGTAAGATTTCTTTTTGGTCGGTCTTGTTTGTTAAGAACTTTATTGTTCATAATAAGTCTCCTTTACTTAGCCTTCTGTTGGTTTAATTCTTCTTTGATGGGAGTTGCCTCATCCCAAGCCTTGGTTACCTTACCCCGTTGGATAAGCATCAAATACGGAACCGTGCGGATTTTGATTTCCGTATAAGTCGTGGCATTTAAGCTTTGGTTTTCGCCGGTCGATATATACATTCCCGCGTTTGTCGTTTTGTCGTTGTAATTGATTATATATATCGGACGCGCCTGCTTATGTTTCCGGGCATAATTGGCATAAGCGAAAACTTCGCTTTTGATGGCTTCACAATAAGGACAATTATTGTCGTTATTGACATAAGGACGATAAATGTAGACATAATATTCGAGTTCGTCTTGTTCGAAGATTTCCGAATATTTAATGATTGTCATGTCGCCGTATTCGTTGACTTGTTTGGAACAACCTGCTAACATTAAACAAAAAACGACGGTCATCAAAATGTATATCGTTTTACGCATAACTTCACATCCTTACTGATTATTATACCATAATTCGAGGAAAATTTGCTTCTAATAATAAAAAAATCTTCCCCCTCCAGTTTTGCCGGTATTTTGGGTTAAAGGAAAGCATCAAACTCAAACCAACCGTTAAAAAAAACTTAAAAGACCGGTTCATCTTTTAAGTTTTGTTTTGAAGTTATTTTTCTCTAATGATTCTAAGCGAATCTGCCATCCTGACCATTTCGAGCGTATCCAGCGCGGTGGAAGCGACGGTGTATTCGACGCCGTTATCGAAAAAGAAGATAACGTCGTTATTGATTATCGTTGCTACTCCACCCATGATAAAGATATCACCGTCCAAATAGAGCGTTTGTTCATCGAAATTAACAGCCTGAAATTCTTCCGCAATTGTATAAGCCACTTCTCCTCCGAATTTCATCATGGCTCGCCGGTTGAGGCTGCCTCCCCGGATGACTTCTTCCAACAGGGAGCTGCCTTCCGGATAATAAGTCGGATAGCTGATTACCCGGTCGAATTCGATGGTTTCTTCCGCAAGCAGCAACCGAATTGCTTCCATGGTTTTGTCTTTGTTGAACAAATCTTTCGATAGATTAGGATTCAGTTCGATTGAATCGATAATCAGCCGCGAAACCAAATTTTTGTTTTTGTCATAAGTCAGAACTTCTTTTGGAAGGGCGGTTTCGTTGTCGAAAATGATTTTTTGACTCGATGGCATTGCGTCGTCGAACAGCTTGGCTTTCAGTTCCAAGGTTGTCGTTCCATCGTTTCTTGTCGTTACGATATTTTCGTCGCTCACAATGTCTTTGCTTAGGGATTGCAAAAGATAAGGATATGAGGAATTAATCGGCCAGGTGCTGCGTATTTTGAAACTTTTGTTGATGCTCGGGATCAAAACATAGACACCTTCGCTATTTTTTAGAATGATTTGCTTATCCTGAAGATTTTGGCTTTCAATTTCCACGCGATAAAGGTCCGGTTTCAGATAATAAGTAGTAATCCCGCACTCTTTGGTTCCGGTCGGAAAAACCGATTCCAAACGGGCGACCAATTTGTAGCTGTCCAGATCGGTGATTTTTTTCGGAAACGTTTCGATGATATTTTTATTTTTCGAGCACCCTGCAAGACCGAATAATCCTCCCAATAACACCCAGATTAACAATAACCACTTCATTTGATAAATAATACTTTTTTTCATAATTCACCCCGGTTGTTTAATTTTATGATTTTGCCCGGTAAATTATGAATTGATTTCTGTTAAAGAATGTCAATTGCATGTATAAAGATTTGTTTGGTGGAGATAATACTAAAAAATATAAGGAGGAAAGTGCATGAGCATCTTACAAAAAATAGCATTAGTATTTGTGATAATCGGAGCATTGAACTGGGGTTTAGTGGGGCTCTTTAATTTTAATCTTGTTGCCTTTTTATTTGACAATATCAGCGTAGTCATATCGCGCATCATCTACTCGATTATTGGTGTCGCAGGTATCATCAGTATTGCATCCCTTGCCATCCCAACCGACGAAGACTAAATTAAGATTTAAAAAAATATTTGATTCGGCGTTTTTTAAAGGAAAGAAGTTTTTTCCAAAGAACGCTTTTTCTTATGTAAAAAACCCCTGAAAAAGGGTTTTTACTCTTCGATAACGACCATGGCCACGGTATATTCTTCTTCGTGACTGATGGATAGATTTATGGTTAAGGGAAAATCGTCTAACCGGATAAAGGGAGCACCGTCATCGTCGTTAAGAACATTGATGTCCCGATAATGTTTGATACTGTATCCTTTGGGCAAAGCTTTGATAAAAGCTTCCTTGGCCGCAAACCGACCTGCCAGATATTCGGTTTTGCGTTTATCGCTGGTTATCTCGCAAAACTTCTTTTCTTCAAGGGAACTTAAGATTCGCTTGCAAAAGGTTTCGTCATTCAGCAGGGCTTTGATTCGGGCATTTGCGACAATGTCGATGCCGATTTTTTTTATCATTTTTTAACCTCCCGCTACTTATAGGCTGTAGAATTATTAACCAGATTATTATATGATAGTTTGCGAGTGAGGTAACATATGCAATATTTTCATCCTTTAGATACTCCGACCCCGGTTTCGCAAAGTTTATCGGTTTTGCTCGGTTTGAAAATTCGCAAACTCCGGATGGACCGCCATCTTTCTCAGGAAGAGTTCGCCGGTCTCGTGGGAGTCCACCGGACTTACCTTGGTCAAATCGAACGGGCCGAGAAAAACATCACCATCAAAAACCTGGAAAAAATCTGCCTTTCGCTTGGCATTGAACCGAAAGATTTATTCGACTTTTCCGACATCCTTTGATTTTGAAGTCAGTTGCTCATAAAAGTTCATGACTTCGGTCAGACAGTGGCTGATGCCGGATTTGGACATGTATTTGCCCAAAACATTGGCCGAAAGTTCGCTTAATTCAGAAAGACTTGCGTCTTTGTATTCTTTTCTCAACCGGATGGCATCCTGAAGTCGCGGCGACAGTTTGGCGATATAACCTTTTTCTTCCAAGTAGGCAATTGCTTCCAATTGCCGTTGGCAATACATCAGCGATTTATTGCCGTTGGCGATATCGCAATTCATGATGCGATTGACGGAATTGTTGAGGTCGCGTAAAATCCGCGAATCCGCAAAATAAAACACACCGCTGGTAGCCTGAAGATAAGCCAGAAACGAGCTGATGTCTTCGGCTTTTTTTATATACAGCAAATGCTGATTGTTTTTGGCAAGAACATTGGCCTTGATTTCGTTTTTGGTCAAAATCGCTTGGGCCAAACGGGCCAAAGGTTCTTCCTGAAACAATATTTCCGCATGGTACCTGCTCTTTTTCGGATCGTTGATGGAACCCTTGGCAACGAAACTGCCGCGGATAAAGGCTTGTTCTTCATCGTCCGAAAAATTAAGGTTTTTGGCAAAATCTTCCGTCCAAGGCAAAAGTCGCATATCTTCGACCAAAGGCTGAATGTTCTCGGTTATTTCCAACACATATATCCGCGATTTGAAAATACCGCTTTTTTCGTAAAACCGAATTTGGGGATTGATTTGGTATCTGGTTCTAAGGTGCGGAATAAGATAACGCAAAAGCTGCGGCATCTGCGTTTGCATGACGACTTTCATACCGTCCGAAGTAATCACCACGTCCGCAATCCCATGCAAAGCCCCGAACAGGAACGGAAAAATTTGGTTTTCTTTTAAAGGAAGTGACAACACTTCCTTTTTTACTTCGCGCGCAAACGACATTATCGGTAACTCCTTACGAGAGCGGAAGCGGCCGATGCGCCGTCGCCGGTAGCGGTGACGATTTGCCGGGTTTTTTTCGGCAGACAGTCGCCGGCTCCGTATAACCCTTTGACTTTTGTTTCGTAGTTTTCGTCCACCACGATATAACCGTCCTGATCTAAAACCCCGAGATTATTCAGAAACTGGGTGGCCGGATCGAATCCGATATAAATGAAAGCTCCGTCAACCGGAAGTTCCCATTCTTTTCTTTCGGTTTTATCCAAAAGCCTGATTTTTTCCAAAGAGGCATTTCCCAAAAAGGCGAGCGTTTCGTTTTCTTTGTGAATCGTGATATTCGGAACGGCTTCGACTTTTTTGATTAAGGCTTCTTCCGCCCGAAAGCGTGAAGATCGCACAATGATATGGACATGTTGGACCAAGCGGGAAAGATAGATGCTTTCCTCGAAAGCGGAATTTCCACCCCCGATTACGGCCACCGTTTTGTCCTTGTAAAGGGAGCCGTCGCACACCGCACAGAAACTGATGCCTTTGCCCAAAAATTGGTCCTCCCCGGGAATATGTAGTTTTCGGCTAACCGTACCCGTTGCCACGATGATTTTTTGGGCTTGGAATTCTTCAAATTCGGTTTTCACGGTAAAACCTTCCGGAGTTTTTTCCACCGACTTGACTTCACCGTAAAGGTGAGGGATATTTAAGTTTAGGGTTTGTTGATACATGGCAAGCGCCAAATCGGCGCCGTTGATTGACGGAAAACCGGGATAATTTTCAATCAGATAGGTTTCGGTCATTTTGCCTCCCGGTGCACCCTTTTCGATAAAGGCCACATTCAGATTGGCGCGTTTCAGGTAGATTGCGGCGGTCATGCCCGCCGGTCCGCCACCGATTACAAGTACATCATACATTGAAAAATCCCTCCATCACGGCAATTAATTCATCGGGTTTGTCGATGATATAATCGGCACCCCATTTCTGAAAGTCGGTTCTTTTGGCTTTGCACCAGGTAACGCCCACCGACTTGACAAGCAATTCCCGGTTTTTTACGGCTTTGGCCGTATCGATATCGATTTTGGTATCACCCACAAAAAGAATCTTATTTACGCCGAATATTCGGCACACTTGCTCGATTCCGTCGGGATTGGGTTTGGGCTTGGCCAATTTTTCTGCTCCCAGCACCAAATCGAAATATTCGTCGATTCCGTTGATGGAAAGCCCCAAATGGATTACTTCGCTTACCTTGTTGGAAACAATCGCCAGATATGTCCCCGTTTTTTTAAGGGCTTTGACAAGTTCGTTGATTCCGGGATAAGAACGGACCATTTCCGGATGCAAATCGATTACGAGTTTTCGGTATACCGAAATTGCTTCCTGGACTTTGGCTTCGTCGGAGGTGATTTTCCGAAAGCTGTCATCGAGCAATGGTCCGAAGAAAGATTCGATTAACTCATCCGAAGCCGGATAATCCGGGAATACTATTTCAAAGGTTTTCCTCGTGCATTTCATTATCAGCCCGTAGGTATCGAGGAGCGTGCCGTCACAGTCAAATATGACAGCCTTTTTAATTGTCTGATTGTTGATTCGATTGTTCGCTATCATCTTGATTCTCTGCTTGTTTTTTCTTTTCTTTCGGTACAGGCGGATGGCCTTCCAGCCAAATGCTTGCACTCTGTTCCCCGTAGAAGATATCGTAAGACGGAATCAATTTGTATTTGAAGACTCTTCTCAAAACAAATATCGCAATTCCCGCAATCACAAACACGACGGACGTCAAACGGGCAATCCGCAGGTTTCCGAGCATCAACGGGTCGGTACGCATACCTTCGATGAAAAAACGGGTTATTCCATACCAGGTCAAATAAATCGGCAACCCATCACCCAAATAAAGTTTTCTGGTAAATCTTCGCGGTACCATCATGACCAAAAAGCCGAGGAAATTGGCAATCGATTCGAAATAGAAGGTTGGATAATAATATCCGGCAATCGGCTGGATATCGAGTCCGCGGAAATCGGTGACATACATTTGGTTGATGACAAAGTTCGGCACCAGCAACCTATGCAAAGTTTCCCGCTGCGCAATCAACTGGGCATCGGTAAGCGGTCCCGTCGTATAGCTGTTGACGATGCCGCCGAAAGCTTCCTGGTTAAAGAAATTGCCCCACCGACCGAAAGCCTGCGCAAGCAAAAAGACCGGCACGACGATTTCCGCTATAATCAAGAGGTTAAGCTTTCGCACCTTGCAATATATTATAACGAAAATAATGGTGGCGTAAATCGCACCGTGGATGGCAAGACCTCCGCCCCGCGGGTTAAAGATATCCCAGAATGTACTGACACTCGAAGGGTTGAAAATGACGTAATAAAGCCGGGCCCCCACCACACCCGAAATCAGTCCGAAGGTTAAACCTTCATAAACGATATCGGAATTGGCCCCGAGGCGCACGCCGAATCCGTAATAACCGATTAAAGCTGCCGCAACCACACCCAGCAAAATAAAAATGGCGTACCATCTTACTTCCTGACCGAAAATGGTAAAGGCAACCGGATTGAGCGGTTCGGGCCGTAAAACATCTGCTAAAATAAACATAAAAAAAGTCCTCCTAATTTCTAATGCGTGTTTTTTTGAATCTTTTTCTTTGGATAAAATATTGGGTGATTAACATCCTGATAAGGGAGAAAATCAAGAAAAAGAGGATAAAGGAAGATACGGTACCGAAATCAATATCGGGAATAATAAATAAAGGTATGATTAAGGCAAGCGCCAACGCGACAACCAAAATAATTCCCATGGTCATAAAAATCAATACCGGATAAAAACGGTAAATAATTTCCCGGAAAGCAATGTCAAACAAAGTAAACAAACCGGAAAAGAAAAATAAGGATAGCAATTTTTCGTGTTTGATCAAATCCAGATAACCGTCAATTGCCAAAATAAGCACGGTGTTGATGGCAAAAAACAACAGTACGTTCAGATAAAAGTTTTTGACCAAACGATTCGAAAAGCCGATGACCTGTCTTTTTTTGACCTTTTCGTTGCTTGTGATTTCATTCAAAAAGCGCTGAAAGTCTTCGGGAGAATCGAAATCGAATATTTCGTGAAAATCTGGTTCCTGATCTTCGGAATTGTTCTGATTTTGGTTTTGTTCCTGATTCTGATTCAATTCTTTTTTTTCGTTTTCTTTTTTGTCATCGTCGTGATTGTTATTGTTCATAATTCCGCCTTTCTAGTAAACAACACCATCCCCAACAAAAAACCAATATAATTCAAAACAATATCGGTAATATCAAAGATTCCTCTTTTGGATATATATTGGAGCGCCTCCAGGATAACTAGCAAAACGAAACCGTACAGATATTTAAGCCGGGTGGCCAGGATTCGTTTGGCGATAATTCCCAACGGCACAAACAGGATGATGTTACCAATTATATTGACAAAAATGATTGGATGGCTGAAGATTTGTTTCCCCCATTCCCAAATATAGGGCGAATCGATAAATTGCGGCTGCTGATACGAGGGTCTGACAAACAGTATCGCTATCAGAAACGCTCCGTAAAAAAACGCAAAATACCGAAGATATTGATGCCTGCCGAAAATGGTTTCCGCCCCGAGAATGATTATCACCAAAACCCAGGCATAAACAAGCCGGTACGGCAGAAAGGGAAAAAAGCGTTTTTGCACCAATGATCCGTCAATTAAATTAATCAATAATAGATATATACCTAAGCAACCGCAAAATATTGCCAATAAGTGCCATGTTGTTCTTTTCATTATATTATACCACACTTCCGGCTCAATAGCAATTTATTTGACGCAGCCCCCGAGCCGTAAAAAAATAATGATATTGTTACCAATACCATTATTATTTTAGCCTCGATTGTTTTTTTTAAGCATCATTTTAAGACTTTCTTCAAATATTGGCCGGTGTGAGATGCTTCGCACATCGCCACTTCCTCCGGCGTTCCGGTTACCACGATTTCCCCTCCGGCGTCGCCGCCTTCCGGACCCAAATCGATAATATAATCGGCCACTTTGATTACGTCCAGATTATGTTCGATGACAACCACGGTTGCTCCTTCGTCGACAATCCGTTGCAACATCGCAATTAAACGGGCAACATCGTGGGTATGAAGACCCGTCGTCGGTTCGTCGAGAATATATATGCTGGAAGGGGAAATCCGTTTATATAGTTCGCTCGCAAGCTTTACTCTTTGCGCCTCCCCGCCCGAAAGAGTGGTTGCGCTTTGACCAAGTTCGATATATCCCAAACCGACATCTTCGATGGTTTTCATCTTGTGATAAATGGACGGAATGTTTTCGAAGAAAGCAACCGCTTCTTCGACCGTCATCTTCAATACATCCGCAATCGATTTGTCGTGATATTTGACTTCCAGAGTTTCGCGGTTGTAGCGTTTGCCTTTGCATTCTTCGCATTCGACATAGACATCCGGCAGGAAATGCATGGCAATGCGAATCACCCCGTCGCCCTGACACGTTTCGCACCGGCCGCCTTTGACGTTAAAAGAAAAACGCCCTTTGTTGTAACCCCGTTTTTTGGCTTCTTTGGTCGAAGCGAAGAGATCGCGGATTGCATCAAACACTCCGGTATAGGTGGCCGGATTGGATCGCGGCGTCCGTCCGATAGCCGATTGGTCGATGTTGATAACGCGGTCGATATATTCGATTCCTTCCATCCGGTCGTATTTTCCGACTTCGACCCTGGAACGGTACAGACGTTTGGCCAAACTGTTGTAAAGAATATCGTTGACAAGCGATGATTTTCCGCTGCCGCTGACGCCGGTTACAACCGTGAAACGTCCCAACGGAAAAGCGACATCGATGTTTTTGAGATTGTTGGCGGCACAGCCGTAAATTTTCAGCCACTTTGTTTCGCCGGTTCTTCTTTGCTTCGGAACCGAAATGAAGCGCCGACCGGATAAATAATCAGCGGTCAGGGAATTTTCGAATTTGTAAAATTCTTCGGGTTTGCCCTGGGCAACCACTTCGCCTCCGTGTACGCCGGCTCCGGGACCGATATCGACCAAATAGTCGCTTTGGCGCATGATTTCTTCGTCGTGTTCCACCACAATCAAAGTATTGCCCAAATCGCGCATTTCTTTTAAGGCATTGATCAGTTTCGCGTTGTCGCTTTGGTGTAAACCGATGGACGGTTCGTCAAGGACATATAAAACGCCGGTTAGACGGGAACCGATTTGCGTTGCCAAACGGATGCGCTGGGCTTCCCCGCCGGAAAGCGTGGTAGCCGAACGCGAAAGCGTCAGGTAATCCAAACCGACATCGATCAAAAACTGCAGACGGGCTTTGATTTCCTTAAGAACCAGATGGCTAATCTTCGTTTCGCTCGGGGAAAGATTTAAGTTTTCGATAAACCGATAAGCCTCGCGAATCGAAAGATTGGTTAATTCGTGAATGTTTTTGCCGCCCACCAAAACCGACAAAACGGTCGGAGACAAACGTTGCCCTTTGCAGGAAGGGCAGGTCGAATCATGCATATACGAACCGTAATATTCGCGTTGCATGTTCGAGGTCGTTTCTTTGAAACGTCGGTCGATTAAAGTCGCGACCCCTTCGATGTGTTTGTTGCGGCGCATGGTGATACCGCCGGTGGAATGGACTTCGTAACTGATAGGATCGGGCGAACCGTACAGCACGATTTCTTTTTCGCGAGGGGTTAGGTCTTTGTAGGGTTTAAAAATATCGATATTATAATAGTCAAACAGCTTTTTGTACATTTGCCATTCGATGTTTTCGGTAAAAACGATATTGCGCAAATATCTGATGGCACCTTCCGCAATCGAAATATTCTCGTCGGTAATCAGCAAATCCGGATCGACGGAAGAAATATACCCTAAGCCCTTACACTCCGGGCAGGCCCCGAGCGGCGAGTTGAACGAAAACATCGCCGGTTCCAAAGCCCCTACGGTAAAGTCGCATTCCGGACAGGAATAATGTTCGCTGAACATCATCCGTTCGTTGTTGATCTCGACAAAAATTTTTCCGCCGCCGTGGGTCGATGCGACTTCCAACGAATCGTAAATCCGCGAGCGGTTTTCTTGTCTGATCTTCAAACGGTCGACCACAAGCAAAATAGAATGTTTTTTGTTTTTGTCAAGGACGATATCGTCGTCCAAGTCGTGCATTTCGTCATTGACGATGACCTTGGAAAAACCTTCTTTGCGCAATTGCTCGAACGTTTTTTCGAACGTGCCTTTCCGGTTTTCTGCAATCGGAGCCATGATATAGAGCGTCGAATCTTCCGGATATTCCATCACCTGGTCAGTCATTTGTTCAATTGATTGGCTCTTGATTTCTATATGATGCGTAGGACAAGTCGGATGGCCGATTCTGGCATACAGCAAACGCAAAAAGTCGTAAATTTCCGTAACGGTTCCGACCGTGGAACGCGGGTTTCGGCTGGTTGTTTTTTGGTCAATGGAGATTGCGGGGGAGAGGCCGTCAATGGAATCGACATCGGGTTTGTTGACATTATCCAAAAACTGTCTGGCGTATGCCGACAGGCTTTCCACATAACGTCTTTGCCCTTCCGCATAAATCGTATCGAAAGCCAGGGAAGTTTTTCCCGAACCCGATACTCCCGTCATGACAATCAAAGCATTGCGGGGAAGTTCGATATTGATGTTTTTCAGATTGTGCTCTCTTGCTCCTTTTATGACAATCTTATCTGTCTCCATTTTTTCACCTCAATAATCAAAAATTCGTCATCTTTTTATTATACCACAAAGATTCGACCCTTACATAATCAATGCAAAAAAAATTTCCGGAACAGACAGAGAGCAAAACCAGCCTTAGAAAAACGAAAACGACCGCCTGAACGGTCGTTTTTTTATTAATATAGTGCGCCGCCCTGAAAGCGCGCTTCATAAACAAGTTTGTCATGAAAATAAATTTCCTCAATTCCCGAAAACCAGCTTACGTCCCCTTCGATGCGGGATAAATAAACATAATCCCCCTGTTTGTATTCCTGGGGTCCTCGAAACGGGAAGGTATGATCGATTTGCAAAAGGGCTTCTCTTAAGAAACTGCCCTGAAAACCGTCAGCTACGATTCGGCCCATGATATTGATAGCCCAAACCGGCTTTCCGTTTTTCCAGACTCTTTCCTGGGTTGCGGTATATAGACCGCCCAAAGAAGTGGAGCGATAGTAGAATTCGTCTTCCCGATATTCCAAATCGTAAGATGTCGGAACGGAACTTCCCGCGGGATTGGCACCCGACCGGTAAACTTTCCTTCTTGCTTTAAGCAAAAAATCAACAACCGAACCCATTACTCTAACCCATTCGATGTAATATAATCGACACCGAGCACGGTTAATTCCTGGGCAACAGTTGGATCATCAACAGTCCAACAATTTACTTTCAAATCGTTTTGGTGCATGATGTCAACCAATTCTTTGGTAACGGTTTGGTATTGCAGGTCCAAATCGAAGCGGTTTTCGATACAAGTTCTTAGTTTTTCTTCGTCTAAGTTTTCGCCAGTCAGATATTGGATCGGAAGATCCGGTTCGATTTTTCGGATGTACAGCAAATAATCGAGGTTGAAAGAAATAATCGTTGTCTGATCAAACATTTCGTGATCTTTGATGATTCTAAGGGCTTTATCGATTGTCGCTTCGTCAAAGCCTCCTTTGAATTCGATAACGCATTTCTTTCGGTAATGTTTGCAAATTTTCAAATATTCGCTTAGGGTCGGAATCCGGGAAGCTTCGATATGATCGAAACGGCCTTTGAGCGAAATTTCCCTGACTTCCGCAAAATCAAAGTCGCTGACCTTGGCTTCCATCCCGGCAAGCCTTTTAAGCGTTTCGTCATGAAAAATGACGATTTCGCCGTCTTTAGTGAGACGAATGTCTGTTTCAATCCCCCAGAACGTCCGATTTCCCGCCGCAATAAACGCTTCCTTGGTGTTTTCCAATTCGTAAACCGAGGCGCCGCGATGGGCAATCATCAAGGGTTTTGGATTCATATTATAACCACCTTTTTTGTTATTTTTCTTATATATCAATTATACCATGAATTGCGCTTTTTAGGAAGGGATATAATAGGTAAAAGTAAAACTTTCAGCTAATGAAAATTTTACTGAGCTTAACTTTATTTACTTTTGGTGATTGATAATATATTCCATGATGGCAACCGAGGAACTGGCCGCACCGATTCGCAGGTTGTCGGCTAAAACATAAAACAACAGTCCGTTTTCGCGGGTTTCGTCTTCCCTGATTCTTCCGACATATATATTATCGTTATCGTATCCGTCCAGCGAAGTCGGAAAATCGTTTTTCCTCAAATCGTCTTTGACGATTACTTTAGGTATTTCGGAAAACAGGTTTTTGACATCAGAAAGATTAAACTTTTCTTTTGTTTCCAAAGAAACCACAATACCGTGGCAGTAAAAAACCGGAACTCTTACGCAGGTTGCGCTCACCTTTAAATCGAAACGGTTAAGAATCTTTTTGGTTTCGTCTTTCATTTTCTTTTCTTCGCTTGTATCGCCCGAAGTGATGGCATCCCCAATTAGAGGAATGCAGGTTGAGGCGATGGGCTGCGGATAAAACAAGGGTTTTTCGCCGGTTCTCGTGCGCATCAGATCGTTGATACCTTTGAAGCCGCTGCCCGAAACCGCCTGGTAAGTCGTGTAATTGACTTTGGTCAGACAAAAGCGTTCATCCAAAGTTTTCAGGACAGTTACGCAGGGAATAATCGAACAGTTGGCATTGGCGATTATTTTCTTACCCAAAGCAAGTTCGCCGTTAATCCACGGTACGACCAAAGGAATATCGGGATTCATGCGAAATGCACTCGAATTATCGATGACAATAGAGTGTTTTGCGGCTAGGGGAACATATTGTTCGCTGACTTTGCTTCCTGCGCAAAAGAACGCAAAATCGCAACCTTTAAAACTCTCCTTTCCCAATCCTTCCACAACATACTCTTTCCCGAAAACGGTCAGTTTTTTGCCAATGCTTTTTTCGCTGGCAATGAGCCGTAAACCGGCGATGGGAAGTTTCCGTTCTTCCAATACTCTCAACAAAGTCCGGCCCACGAGGCCGGTCGCTCCTACGACGACAACATTATATTTTTTCAAATGACACCATCCTCATTGTTTTTGTTTAAGCAGAAAAAGACTTTAAAGTGGTTTTCGATTTCCTTTTGTTTTTCTTCTTCCACAATTATTTTCACATACCGGTTTTCCGAAACGACTTCCCACCGGGAAAGGTTTAGCTTTGTAAGTTCGTCAACTACCTCTTTGGTTTTTGTGCTTTTGGTCGGAAGCGGGTTAAAAACTAAAGAAATTTGGGCCAGCTTGGTTTTGGAACTCGGGAAAAGATTCAGTAATTTCAAAATAGCTTTGACCAAATTGTCGTCGCTTTGTTTATAGCGAATCGTCCATTTGCCTTTTTCCTTTTTGACCAAAAAGAGATTTACCTGTTCGATAAAAGCCAGTTCTTTGAAATCATCTAGAAGTTCCTCGGAAAAGCCTTCGATTGTCACTTCCCATAAAACCTGGGAAGCGATTCCCGTAACTTCGGGACTTTCTTCCAGTTCTTTAACAAGTACGGTGTTGCGGTGTTTTCCGAGCGACCCGATAATCACATCCACTTCGTATTTTTTCGCAAGCAGCGCGGCGGATGGGGCCAAAACTTTTCCGCCCAAAAGTGCCATATTCAGCATTTCTTCGTAACCGATTTCCGATATCAATGACGCATCGGGATGGTTTTGGGGGTCCAAAGTATATACTCCTTCCACATCGGTATATATATAGCAAGGAGCATCAAACTCCTTGGCCAGGGCAATCGCAATCGTATCCGATCCGCCCCTGCCCAAGGTGACTAATTCGCCTTCTTTCGTCATCCCCTGAAACCCGGGAATGATTACCACCGTATTTTGGTCCAAATATTCGGCAATACGGTCTTTGAAGATTTTCAAAATCCGCGCCTGTTGATATTCCCCGGAAGCGATAATCGGAATTTGGAAGGCGCATAAACTGATGGCTTTGACGTTGTTTTTGGCTAAGGCAATGGCAAGAAGACTTGCGCTTTCCGTTTCCCCCGTGGAAAGCAGCAAATCTAGTTCCCGTCCGGAAACCGTGGAATCAATCGAACGGGCCCGGGACAAAAGTTCGTCCGTCCGTTTGGCAAAAGCCGAAACAATGACTATTGCCTTTTCATTGTTATCCTGCAGGGCCTTTAAATGCCCCGTGATTTTTTGTATTTTTTCCGGACCGTCGATGCTCGTTCCGCCGTACTTTTCCACCCTTACCAAACAAAATCCCCCCAAAACCGTCATTTTAATATATGCATTTTTGGAAAAAAACGTTATCGACGAAAAAAACGCAAACATCAAATAAACACCGATGTTTGCGCTTATTTTTTAAAACAGAATCACTTGCCACTTTTCGATTAAGTCGGTCAAACGGTATGAAGCGTTTGCGGGGGAAGTGGAAGGAAGAAGCGTGGCGCGGGATGCATATTGGGGAAAGTATTTGAGAAACAGTTTATAAGCCAGCTTCCCGTTTAAGAAGATTCTTTCCACCCGGGATTCCCGAATGATTTTGGCAAGATCGTTTACTTCCACTTCGGTAATGCTTGCATCCTGCGATCCTTTTATTTTGCAGGACCTGACAACATCAAATAAACCGATTCGGTGCTTCAACAAAAGCTTTGTTTTTTCCTCGACGGAAGCATCGACCAGGTTTTCGTTTAAAAGCGCTCCCAACACCTGAAAAAAGCGGTTATGGGGGTTCATATAGTAAAAACCGGCTTCCCGTGATTTGACGCTCGGAAAACTACCGAGGATTAAAACCCGGGTGTTTTCGTCATAGACCGGGAGAAAAGGATGAACCAGTTTTTCCGTTTTCATCCTCCTCCTTTCTTAAGATATCTTTTTGATGACAATTACTTCTTCGGATTCGGAGTTATAGGCAATCAAAACTTTTTGGTTAAAGTAATCGTCGAAAAACGGAAGCAGGGGTACCCTTCCGGGACCGAAGATGGCTTTGGTGTCCGCTCTTACGGTCCGACCCGAATTGTCGACAAAAGTAACGGTAAAATAATTGGTACGGTAATAAAACGAAAGGTGCGGTTCGTTTAAAACCGCTTCGTAAAATTCGAAAGCATCCGGATGTCTAAGTACGCGGAAATAGCGGTAAAGATAGTAAAACAGAAACGGCGAATAAAGAAGCAAAAGAATCCCCGCAATTACTAATCCCGTTCCAAGCAATCCGTTCAAAGCAAACAAGATAAACATAAAGCCCGCCATCGCCCCGTAAATGATCATCAACAAATACAATTGAAATTTATAATATTTCAGGTCAAGCGATTGTCTGATTTCTTCTTTTTTGTTCACTCTAAATCAACCTTCATCCTGATAAACTGTGTTTTTTATTCCCTGACCGGATACTTCCACGATATCGTCAAAGGAAATCTTTTTCTGCACAATGGTAACCGTGCGAAAAGTAAAATCGACGTTCGATACCATGCCTTCCAGTTCGATGTATTCCTGGTTTTCGTAAAAAATAACTTTGACGATTTTGCCTTTTTTGATTTGGTTTAGTTTGTCCGATAAAGTTTCGGCTTCTTCGGGCGAAAGTTCCCTTTTGGGAACCACGATTTTTTCTTTTTCTTTGAGCGCTTCCCGGAAGCCTTTCAACGAATCGAAAGGCAAAAACAATTTTGCCCGGTCGGCTTTTTCTTGTTTACTCACTATTATGACCTCCGATCAGCGTATTGCGTTTTCTGGTGGTAGCTTTCTCTTCCAGGTTCATGCCTTTCAAAATGGCGTTTTTGCCGTATTTGTTTTTGATGGCAATGATGGCATCCTGAACGGCCTTTTCTTTCTTTTGGGCTTCCAAGTCGGTAAACAAGTTGAACGATTCGTATCTTTCGTCGACCACATTGGCAAAGCCGATGGATATTTGTCTGATCGGATGGTTTCGGCTCGTGGTTTTGTTATAAAGGTCGATGAAGTAAGGCAAAATAAGTTTAAAAGAATTGGTGGTTTCGCTCATCTTGACGCTTCCGCCCGTTGCCTTATGCACGTCTTTGGAATAACCGATATAAAGAAACAGCGAATCGGTAACCAAATGTTGGCTGACCAAATCCAAACACTTCAATTCCACCATTTCCTTCAGCACCAAAAGCGCATCGTCGAAACCGTAATCTTCAAACAGGATTTGGCCCGTGGAAATGGAATTGTTTTTGGATTTGTAAGCTTTGATTTGGGCAATCGTACAAGGCTCTCTTCCCCAGGCATGATCGATCAGGAATTCCGCATTCACCCCGAATTCTTTGTAAAGCGTCGCTTCGTCAAATTTGGCTACGCCTTCCATATCGAAAATTCCGTATTTGGCAAGCCGCCTGGCGATGCCGGGACCAACATGCCAAAAATCGGTAATCGGCTGATGGTTCCAAAGGGTTTTCTTGTATTCTTCTTCGTCCAAATAACCCGTGAAGTCGGGAGAATGTTTGGCGCAGATATCCAAAGCCACTTTGGCGAGATACAGATTGGTGCCGATTCCCGCGGTAGCCGGGATTTTGGTAGTCTGTTGGATATCTTTGATGATTTTTTTGGCCAAGGCTTTGGGCGTCAGTTTATAAAGTTTCAGATACGGAGTAATATCGAGAAACGCTTCGTCGATGGAATAAACATGAATATCGTCTTTGGAGATATATTTCAAATAAATGCCATAGATATTGGCGGAGTATTCGATATATTTTTTCATCCGGGGCAAAGCCGTAATATAATCGATATGATCGGGAATTTCGTAAATCCGGCAGCGGTTGCGCACTCCCAAGGCTTTCATGCTCGGACTGACCGCAAGACAAATGGCGCCCCGGCCCCGGGACGGATCGGCCACGACCAAATTGGTGGTCATCGGATCAAGCCCCCGCTCCGCGCATTCCACGGAAGCAAAAAATGATTTAAAATCGATGCACAAATAATACCGTTCCTCAGCCATTTTCATTCCACCCTATTCATAATTATTTTACCACGTAATTTTGCAAAAAACAACCAAAACAAAAAGAAAAACTTAAGGACAATTCTTAAGTTTTTCGCGAATTTTTCGGTTGACTAATGTTCGTTCGGTTCGTTGATTTTGCTTTTTTTCGGGCTTTCCACATCGATTACCCCGCGGCCGCTTAAATCCAAATCGAATCCGTCCCCTTCGGAAATAATTATCAGCGTCACCAAAGTGATTAATAATAGTGCTCCGAAGGAAGCGACGGTCAACCGGAAGATCAGATCTTTGATTGTTTCTACCCGCATGATTAACGGAAAGACGAAAAGGGCCGTATTGATATAAAAATAAAAGACCAAGGAAAAAAGAAATTTATCCTGATTGGCCCATAAAGCAATGGTTAAAAGCAAAAAAACAATCAGGACCGAGTAAGTATAAAGCTTGATATGGCGTTCCAATATGGGAATATTCAGGCTTAAACCGTATAGGCAGTAAAAAGTAAGCACTGCGATATCGGCAAGCAAAATGTTCTGACCCAAAGTAGCCAAATCGATAAAATCTTTAAAATTGACGTGGATAAAATAAGCGCTGACGGCCAGGCCCGTTCCGATACCGCTCAATGCGATGATTGCCGAATTAACCGGAAGCGGTCTTTTCCTCTGCAGGGTAAATCCCAAAAAAATCCCCAAAACAAAAACCGCTGCCGCAATAATTATTGCTAACCGTTTGTCGGTTAAAAGTGCGGAGAAAAGCCATGTGGATAATCCGGTGAATATATTGAAAAAAACCAAATAACCAAAACAAATTCCGAATTTTTTCTTCATAAACCTATTTCCTTTCCTGCTGCTTTTTTGATTAGCTTTATTATATCACATTTTGGGGTCTGGCAATGACATTTACGCTTTTGATGCTTTTAATTTTTTCGAAAGATGCCAAAAAGGCATTTGTCGAATCCAGTCCGCAGCGGTACAAATATTCCAAACGGTCTTTGTGGATGCCGAAATCCATCGCCCGAATGGTATTGTCGAAATCGATTGTGATGACATCGACGATTTTTTCCTTGGACAAAAAACTCGTTTCTTCGCGCAGATAAGTGGCATTGAAAAGATCTTTCAGATAAGACCAAAACCCGGTCTTCCCTTTTTGGGTAAAGCTTACCTCGTCTTTGATTTTGATTCCCAAAGTCGGGTATTTGGGCGAATCTTCGACATCGAAAACCCAAATCGGAAAACTGCTCATCAAGCCCCCATCGACCACAAAATGTTTAATTCTGTCTTTTTCCACCACAATCGGTGTAAAGACCAAAGGAATAGCCACACTCATCGCTACCGCTTTGGCAATGCTTAAATTCCCCGGTTCGATGCCCAATACAAGCGCATCGTCCGGCAGAATCAACAAATCCCGGTTGGTCACATCAGCCGCGATTATTTTCAGCCTACTTTGACCGTTTATCGTTACGTCGTTAAAGGTCCTGATGCCTTTTTTTGCAAGCATTTTTTCAACCCAGGTTTCGATGGGCCGGTAATCGTAAATTCCTTTTTTGACCAAGAGGGAGAGTCCCTTTCCAAAAACAGGGATTCTAGAATAAGGGGTTTTTTTCAGCAGTTTCGAAAAGTCAGTGCTCTTCATGATATTTAGCAATTCCTTCGGTTTGTATCCCGCTATGACGAGTGAGGAAAAAATTGCCCCCGCCGAAGTTCCCCCGCACCTTTCGACTATGTAGCCGAAACTGTCGATACTCTGATATGCCCCGATAAAAGCGACACCCAATATTCCGCCACCCTCGAACACCAAATTAACTTTCATAATAACACCTACGTTATTATATTTGGAAG
>DCTZ01000017.1 GCA_002329485.1 Caryophanales bacterium UBA1427
TACACAAAATTCTTGACACTACCATTTTTTTGGGAGAAGAGAAATAAATAAATGAAAATAAGATTAAGATATCAGATTTATCGATCTTGTATTCCAAAGCAGATGGTTACAAAAAAAGAGTTTATCCGGACATCAATCTGAATAGCCTTCATTTAATTGGGTGTTATGGGAAATATAATGGTTATATAGTATTAAGATACCGATGATTACCACGGTTATGCGGGGATTGTTTTCGATAAAATTATCGTCAGAGTAAAATTTCCATATAGCGGTCCCGAAATATTGGTAGGGATATCCATTGATAAAAATTGGAAGATACAGGATAAAATTTTTGCAAAAACTAAGGCAAACTTTATCGTTATCATGTTTTTAAATTTTTGTAAACAGTATCAAAAACATTTTATTGATATATTGTAATCTATTTGTGAGGTGGATAATACGGATGTTTACGATAAATATAAAAATATCTGTCGGAAACTCAATCATTTATATCGGTAAAATAAGAAAAAGCCCCTAATCAAATTGAGATTAGGAGCTTTTCGGTTTTGTGGTTGTTTGATTGCCTTATTGACCACAAAACCGCAAACCATTTTCAAAATACTAATTGAGGAGAGTCAGAATGTTAAATATCTGGTTAGTTTAAAAATTATTTGTCCTGATTATAATAAGGAACTTTTTCCAGCTTGACTCCGGTGTGATATTCGGTGATAACACGAACCAATAATAAATTCAAATATTCGACGACCGTTTCGCCGACGCTTGCTTCCAAGTGATCGTTTCCGATACCCGAGTCATCGGTCAAGAATACATAGGTTCCGCCGGTCATCATTGCTTCGTTGCGCAGCAAATATTCCGTATATTTATCGATACCGCTTGATGCTACCGGAATCATTCTGATGCCTTTTTGCGAAGCCTGATATATGGCATCGAAATAGCGGGTCATATTAATCTGAGTATAATGAGGCGGGGCATCCAAGACATGAATTATCAATTTGGTGGAATTTTCCGTGCTCCAGTCTTTTGCCACCGCTTCGCTTAACGCAACATCGACAGCTTCTTCAAAGTCGCCGCCGCCGCTGGCCGATTGACGGGCCAAATTCTTTTTTTGCGCCTGAATATCGGTGGAAAAATCAAAGTAGCGGGTGACATATTGGTCGCCGGTATCCCGATAGAACAATAAAGCTAGTCTTATTGAGGTATTGGTTAACGTTGCCTTAACGCGGCTGATTACATTATCGATTTCCGCCTTCAAATAAGCAATTTCATCGCCCATCGAACCGGTAGTATCGATTACAAACATTATTTCGATTACTTCTTTTTTATCATCGACTGTTTCAATATCGATTTCCAGCGAAGCATTATCCTCGCTGTAGACATAATCAAGGGTAACACTTTCTTCGCCGTGAATGACGGTTACTTTTTCAATTAACTCCAATTGGTTTTCTCTCGGGAACAGATAGGCCGTTCCGAAAGCATTTGTCACGCCCTGGTAAATAATATTGTCGGAACCGTCAAGCAAGCGAACAACCGCTCCGGTTACGATATTTTCCCCGTTTTTAACCGTTACGTCAACCATGTTTAAGGTATCGAAATAACCTTTCATGAAGTAATTGGCGAAGATTCCTTTTTTGTCGTCTTGATTGGTTTCGAAAAGGCTTAAATAAAAACCGTAATTTTCCAAATCGCTCCATTCGCTGGCGGTGAGCTGTCCGGGAGCCGGTTGATGGTTTTCGTTTGATCCGCCTTGACCGTTTTCACCTATGGCTGTATCTTTGCCGCCCCGTCCCGGATAGGGAGACGGCGAATAGTCGCCGGGCGACCGCGCGGCACAACCGATAAAGAAACAAGCCACAAAAACAATTGTTAAACTTAATAAAAATTTTCTCACTGATTTATCCTCCTTTTTTTATTATAACTTTTTAAATTTAATTGTTAAAAACATCAAAGACAATTTCTTCCCGGTAATTGATGAGCCCAAGCTCGCTTTTTTCGGTTAGGGTTAAGTCCACAAAAGCCAATCTATTGTTGGCGCTGGATGAAAAATAAGCTCTCGATACGATTATGCCCGATTGAGTACTTGTTAACATCAATTCCTGGTAATGTCTTTTTTCCACAAATAATTGTTTGATATTTTGATTTTTGGTATCGAAATAAGACAAGCCATTCCAGTGGATTCCGGTACCCCAGGAATTGGTGAAATAAACTTCATCAAAGCCATCGCTGTCGATATCGGCGATTTTTACATCAACGACGCCGAGACCGCCAAACCATGGGCCCAATTCATAGATCACACCATTATATAACAGGAAACTCGCGCAATCGTTGGTAAATTTAAATACTTGGTAAGTATTATTGATTAACAAATCGTTGGAATATATCCGGTAACAGTTTTCGACTTTATATTGCGTATCGGTTTGACTACCCTCATAGGATGTACTGAACAATTCGAAGAAGTACGCCACATTTACTTTGTCATAGGTTAAGTGGTTTTTCAGACTTTCATTAAAGTTATACAATCCTTTGAAAAACTCATAGTCGGTTAATACCTGGCATTGGTAGCGTCTGCCGTTTTTAAGTTTGATAACGGTACCGTCTTTATAAACATCAAATTTTGTTTCGTTGCCGTTAGAAAATATTAAAGTAATATAATAAGTGTCTGATAAGTCAAAGTCGGCAACGATTGCTTCATATTCCACGGCAGACAATTCTTTGTATAAAGAACTTTGGCTGTCATATCCGCTTAATTGGGTGCTGAGCTGCCTGATAATATCGATATCCGTTATTTCTTTGTAAACGGGATCCGTACCCCAGGCAATTTTTGCTTTCGAAACATCGACTAAGTTATCGGAATCCTGGCCAGGGTCATTTTGATTTGCGGAACTGCAACCACTCAGACTCATGCCGATCAAAAACAAAATCAATAGGGCGGTTATGTTTTTTTTCACTTTATTCACCTCCTCGATAAAAAGGCATTTGATATTTAAAATAAATCAAGCGATTATTTTCTTTTTGATAACACAGGAAAATATAATTATAATTTCCGCTTTGGCTCGGTAACAGGTTATATTCGTTTAAATCAAGGTTGTAAACCATGTAATAATCGCAAACATTGGTGTAGATTGATGCTTGATACGGGATGATTTCGTCAAGGTTCGAAGCAAAATCAATCCAATAAGGATTCGTTTGCAAATCCTTTTCAAAAAGCTCGATTTCTTTTTCTTTGGTGAATACTATATATCCCATTTCGCTGATGGAAATGAAGACATCGTATTTCGACCAAGTATTATAATCATAGGTTTCAAGTTTACCTTTGATCGGAAAATAAACATTGACAGTGCTTTCAATCTGGTTGATCTTCTTGTAGCCCTGATATGCTCTCGAGGTAAAGAACAAAACAAGCGTTAACGAGGTAATAATCAATACCCCCAAGAAAGAAACCAGCAAGATGAATCTTTTTTTGAATTTGGCTCTTTCGAGATCGATTTTTTTGTTTTCGACTTTATCCATGATTTTACCCATTAATTCATCAATGGATATTTCCAGGATTTCTGAGATAAGCGGCAAGGTTTCGGGATCGGGATAACCCTTACCCGACTCCCACTTGCTGACAGCTTGTTTAGTGACGAAAAGTTTCGAAGCTAAATCAAGTTGAGTCATATTCTTGGCTTTACGGGCATTTTTCAGATTTTCCGAAAACTGAGACATAATTTAGCTCCTTTCTTTTCGATAGTATTATATCATGTTTTAATTTAATAAGAAGCATTTCATAGTATACGATTCGTTGACTTTACCTTTTTTTAAGGAAAAAGCCAAAAAACCTTTTTTCTTGCTTGAATTTAAGGTTTTTGACTTGATACTCTAAGGTATGAAATCATTCGGATGGTTTTTTCGGGATTTAGACCGCAGGGTGCCGGAATTTACTATGAAGATATCAGGGTCGAACACGATGTTTACATGTGGGATTTTGATACGGAAGCGGGAACCGAAGCGGATAAAAACGGTAAACCGATCAGTATCACCGATATTTAAATGTATGCCTACGATTTGGTTTTTTTCGGCAATCAATAAATTAACCCCCGTGGTGATTCGCATTGCCATGAAAGGTTCGGATCTGCCTAAAGAAGGCCGCGCAGTTATCGAAACGGAACGGGATGCCTCAATGGGGGGTTATTCGACAAAACCGGGACATACCGGCGATTTATCGAAATACAGCAGGAGCATTATCCGCATTACCCCCGCCAAAGGTTCTAGATACTATAGCGGAAAATCTCGGTGGGAAGCGGACCCCTCCGCAATCTTCAACAACGTTGTGTACCGAAACAGCGAGAAAGGCTTAATAGCCGTAAGGGGAGACGAAACGCTCTTCGATTCCCCAACCTTTACCGTCGCAACCCCCGAACGGAAACTCTTTCGGCTATTCCAAATGCGATAAATTAACCTTTATCATTCCTTACACCCAAGAGAATTGGAACGATACCGACGGTAACGGTTCCTTCGAAACTTTCGCTATATTCCTGTTATTGGATTATGAGACCATTCCTGTATCCGAGACCGTACCAAGCCTGATGAATATTTAGTGTATTGGACACGAGATAAGCATCGGTGAAATTCCGTTGAAAAACAAAGTTTTCTTAAGCAACGATTTCGGAAGAATCAAAGCCGATCGCTAATCTTACAAAGATTAAAAACCGAAGAGGGAAAAAAATGAAAAGCCAAAAGATAGGGTTTTTTGTCAACCTGAATATTATTGTTATTAATTAAACTTTCTTTGATTTTAGGACTAAAGACTTGCAATCGGTTGATAATGATAGTATAATTAGTATGAAAAGTATGACAATTCATACAAGGAGGTTATTATGAATATTCCGAAAGGCAAATATATTTGGACCGTAACCGTAGGCGAGAAAGGCCAAATCGTAATACCCAAACAGGCCAGAGAAATCTTCGATATTAAACCGGGAGACAATTTGATTATTCTTGCGGATGAACAAAGGGGAATCGCGATTCCCCCAAAAAGCGAATTCGAAACAATCCACAGGAATATTTTCGGTGACAAATAATGAATGCCATCGAAGTAAGAAATATCACCAAAGAATATCCGACGTTTAAGCTGCAGGATGTCAGTTTCAATGTCGAAGAAGGACATATTGTGGGTTTTATCGGCCGAAACGGTGCTGGTAAGACAACCACAATCAAATCGATTCTAAATATCGTCAAACCAAAAAGCGGAAGCGTCAAGTTTTTCGGTTTGGATTTTAAAAGCAATGAAAATATTATCAAAAACCAAATCGGCTATTCCAACGGCACGGCAAACTATTATCCGCGCAAGAAATTAGCCGATATCGTAAATGTAACAAAAAGTTTTTTTCCGGATTGGGACGACAATTTAATGAACGAATACAAAGCGTTATTCCAATTGGATTTTTCGAAAACACCCAGCCAATTGTCGGAAGGCATGAAAGTCAAGTTGAACCTGTTGCTCGCTTTAAGCCATCATGCCAAAATACTGATTCTCGATGAGCCTACGACCGGACTCGATCCGTTTTCCCGCGACGAAATCTTGGAAATTTTCATGGAACTAAAAAAAAGAAAAACCGCGATTTTATTCTCAACCCATATTACTTCCGATTTGGAAAAATGCGCAGACGATATCGTCTACATCAGAAAAGGCAAAATCGTCAGTGCCTGCGCCAAGGAAGAATTTATCTCCAAATACCGAATGGGCCAGGAGTCGTTGGAAGAAATTATCCTGAGACTGGAGAGGGAAAATCATGGGTAATTTGGTGCGAAAAGAATTGAAACTGAGCGCAAACGTACTTTCCTATTATTTTATCGCCTTCGGTTTGATGACGTTCATCCCCGGATACCCGATTCTTGTGGGCGTGTTCCTTTCTTGTCTCGGTATCTTTCAGTCGTTTCAATCCTACCGGGAATCGCGGGATATTTACTATTCGATTCTTCTTCCGGTAACGAAAAAAGATATCGTGAAAGCGAAATTTATTTTCGTTTGTCAGATTGAAATGCTGACGTTTTCGGTAATGGCAACAGCGACGCTAATCCGGATGGCTTTCTTGAACGATGCGACAGCCTATGTAAACAATCCCCTTCTTACCTCAAACCTCGTTTTTCTCGGTTATGCTTTGATTATTTTCGGCTTGTTTAACATTTTGTTTGTCCGCGGTTTCTTCAAAACAGCTTATTATTTCGGAAAACCGTTTTTATTGTTTTGTTTTACGGGTTTTGTGGTGATTGGCTTAGCGGAAACGTTGCGACATATTCCCGGCTTGGAAACCCTGAATTCCTTCGGGTTTGATAATATCGGTGTACAATTATTGGGCTTTTTTATCGGGGCTTTGCTTTATTCTTTGTTAACCTATGTCGGTTATCAAAAATCGGTTAAGTCCTTCGAACAGATTGATCTATAAATTTAAGGAGGAACTATGGGTTCGAGCAAAGAATATTTGCAGTTTATTTTGGAACAGCTGGCAGGATTGGACGGTATTTCCTATTCCCCCATGATGGGCGAATATATCATCTATTATCGCGACAAAATTGTTGGCGGAATATACGACGACCGGTTCTTGGTCAAACCAGTCCCCTCCGCAATCCGCCGCTTTCTGGCTGCTACTTATGAGTTGCCTTATGAAGGCGGGAAAGAAATGTTGTTGGTGGAAGAAGTCGACGACAAAGAATTTTTAAAAAGTTTGATTGTGGAGATGTACGAGGAATTGCCGGTGCCAAAAAACAAAAGGAAACGATAATTTCCAATCCGTTAAAACGAAAGTATCCCAACAAAAAAAGTATATCAGTTTGACTTTTTATGCCCGGGGATACTTTTTTATTTTCGTTTCATGGCATCTTATTTCATCTTTGTCGCATAACAAGTGTAAAACTTTTTTAGAATTAAGCAACATTTTAAGCAAGATAAAATAATTCGTCAAAATTGTGGTTTTTTAATAGCCGAGTTGATTTTAGATACAAACCACCTCTTGCCATAACAGTTAAAATGCTAAGGCTGTCGATCTTCATTACCGAGAAATTGGGATAAATTGCCTAGGGTTAAATCTCTCCAAAGAATGTCGGTTTACGCAAAAAAAATCAAATTAATCCGTTCTTCGTTGGCCATCGAAGCAAATTCTTTGTCTTTAAATCAAGTAAGAGATGCAATAGAAGGTAAAATCGTGTTTGGACCTCAAAAAAAGAAATTCAGGAAGAAAAGAGTGCTTACAAAGCCTATAATTTGTTAAATGAGTCCGACGGATACTCAAAAGCGGATTTACCCGAAACTCACAGCATCCTCATATATTTAACCGATGAAGAATCCGGAAGATATCGCATTCACGGGGAAGGTATCTTTGACGGGAATCAAGTAATTTTTGTCGCGCCGCCGGAAGAAAGGGTTCCGATTCTAATGAAAGATTTGTTTGAATGGCTGAAAAGCGACATCAAAACACCGATGTTAGTCCTGTATATTTCCTTATGAGTTTGTCTTTATTCATCCGTTTGGGAACAGAAGCGGCAGGATTGCTTGGCTTTGGCAAAATGTTTTACTGAGCAAATGAAATCTTCTTTTTTAGTATATTTCCGTTGAATCGCAAATTCAAAAACATCAGGCAAAACATTATGAAAAAACAGCCGTCTGTCACAAAAACGGCAATTCGGACGAATTCATTGAATATATGTTCAGTATGATTGATGAAATGGACGAAATGCTTGTAAGCCTGGAAAAGGAAAGCCAAAACATCTCGGGTCAAGTCAATAAATTATTAGCGATTACGGAACCGGGTATGCCATATTCGGCCAATGAGTTTATGTCCGAATTGGGAATCAAGACAAAGAACTTAAAGAGCTGCCTACCCGAATCCGGCCAAAGAGAACTGTCTTGTCAGTATGACGTTGCCGGATAAACCCAACAGTAAAAACCAAAGTTATATATAAAATAAGACAGTTGTCCAGAAGAAAAGAGATAATTTTCGGAAAAATTAACCGAAATATTACCTCTTTTTTTATTGGACAAAAGGTTTGTTATCAAATGCAAATCGTGATGTAAAGTACATATATATTATTATCGGAATCAAACGATTTTTTTTAAAAAACCTTGACAAGTAGAAAAAAAAGCGTAAAATATATCACGTGATATATATCTAAAGATATATTGGAAAGGAGAAAACCGTGCCCAACAAGATTAAGGTTACCAAAGAAGATATTTTAAACTGCGCCCTGAAAATTACTAAAAAAACGGGAATCGGTAATGTCAATGCGCGAATTATTGCCAAAGAATTGAATTGCTCGATTCAACCGATTTATTACTATTTTGAAACAATGGATAATTTAAGAAAACAAATAGTGCATGAAGCCAGAAAAATTTACAATTCTTACATCGAGGACTCCAAAAAAGATCCCGACAATCCGGCCTTTAAAGCGGTGGGGATTGCCTATATCAAGTTTGCCAGTCTTGAACCCAATCTGTTTCAGTTGCTGTTTATGTCCAAGGCCGATAACGAATTCGGAATCAGTGCGAAGATTGACGAAAATTACGATTATATTTTATCGACTATCGATGCGCCGAAAGAGGATGCCAAAAGGATATACGAAGCAATCTGGATCACTACCCACGGTATGGCCACGATGATTGCCACGGGGTTTATGAAACCGACGCCGGGAGAAATTTCCGATATTTTGACTTTTGTTTTCAAAGGTCTTGTTTTGTCGACCAAACAGGAAAATGGAGGTGTAAACAAAAATGCTGAAAATTAAAAATTTGTTTAAGGAATACGAAAACGGCGAAAATCCGCTGGCAGTTTTAAACGATATTTCCTTGGAAATCAAAGACGGCGAATTTATCGTTGTTTTGGGACCTTCGGGTTCCGGTAAATCGACTTTGTTGAATGCCATGTCTGGATTAACCGCTGTAAAGTCCGGAACCATCGAAAATGACGGGGTGGATATTACAAAACTTAACCAAAGCGAATTGACTTTGTTCCGCCGAAAATATACTGCCTTCGTTTTTCAATCGTACTATTTGATGCCGGTTTTGACGGTTAAGCAAAATATCAAAATGGGCGCAAACCTGGCTGGCAATAAAGATTATGAGGAAATTATCGCTCACGTCGGATTAAAGGGTAAAGAAAACCGGCTGCCTGCGGAACTTTCGGGAGGGGAACGCCAAAGAGTTTCGCTTGCCCGGGCTCTTGCGAAAAGACCGAAAATCTTGTTTTGCGATGAACCGACGGGAGCTCTGGACGAAGCAACCGGAAGAAAGATATTAAAATATTTAATCGATAATCAAAAAAGAGAAGGTTACACCATGATTATGGTAACCCACAACGAAAATATCGCCCTATTGGCCGATAAAATTATCAGAATGAATTCGGGCAAAATTGTCGGCGTTTTTCCGAACAGACCCCAAACGGTTGAAGAAATCGGGTGGTAAGAATGATTACCTTTAAGAAAACCATCGGTTCGATCGGGGTGATTATTATCTGTTTTTCGGCCATGTTTTTGGAAACCCTGTTTATTTCCTATAAACTCGACCTGAATAAATTGGATTTTTCTCATTTCACCCCCCCGCAAGCCGAGTTTTTCCGGGCTCAGGATGCCATGTGCACAATGATGAATATGATTTCTTTGGGAATTTTGGAACTTTTTTCCTTTGTTTTGTTGTTTTTTTCGGTTGCGAGATACATCGAAGAAAACCGTTCCAACATGGGGCTATTGAAAGCCCTGGGTTATACCGCCAATCAAATCGGCGCCGGAATGATGAAATTCGCTTTGCCGACTTTTGTGGGCAGTTTGTCGGGCTATTTGGGAGCACTGGGATTTGCCAACCCTTTTTACGATACGATGAATGCGGACGGGATAATTCCGGAATTTTCCTTTTCGTTTAATCCTTGGGTATTTTTGGGAATCGTTTTCGGACCGGCACTTTTGGTATTGCTATTCAGCTACATGGTCGGTTTATGGAAAGCAAAAGGAAATCCGATGGAAATGATTAACCAAACCGAAAAAATTAAAAAGGGAAAGAAAGCCCAAGAAACCGGAAAATTTATACACGAATTGCAAAGAACCGTTTTAAAAAACCATCTGGGTCTGATTATATTTGTCGGCTTTTCGGTAATCTGTTTTTCCTCGTGCATTCAAATGAGTTTTACCATGTATCACGAAACCGATACCTCCCCGATGTTTTTCTGGATGATGTTGACAATCGGCATGCTGCTTGGGGTCACGATAATCTTTTTGGCTTTCCGTTTCGTGTTTAAAGGCAATTTAAGGTATTTATCAATCCTTAAAGCATATGGTTATAAGAATCGGGAATGCTATCAAGCCATGTACGGAGGATATCACCTGGTTTCCACAATCGCTTTTGCCATCGGAACCGGATATCAAATATTGCTTTTATCAACGATGTTTAAAAAGTTTGCCGGTACCTACGGGATAGCTTACAAGTTTGATTATTTGGGATTTTTTTATTCGGTTGTTTTATTTTTGATTGTTTATTTTATAACCAATCTTTTTTACTATCAAAAAATCAACCTGCTCAAAATCGAAGAGTTAAATACGGATTTAGGATAGATTGTTTTGGAATTAGTATTTACCGGATTTTTTTCCGGCTTTGACAAACAGTTTTCAAAAATACAGGTTAATTGAAAACCCAAAACAGTAAAAATATTTTATTCACGGCTTCTGTTTAATTAAAAATTATTTAAATGCTTGTTTTTTCGTTGTTCAGAAGTATATTATTAGTAGAACGATTATTGAATTTTCGGATGGCTTTGTTTGCCTACCGTTTAAAACGATTCGGAATTAATCGATAAATAAAGGGGAGAGTGAAATTATATGTTAATAAAAACACTTGTGGAAAATATATTCTTCGATAAAAAGATAAAACCTCAACCCGGTTTATCCCTATATATCGAAGCCAACGGTTTGAAAATCTTATTCGATTTGGGAAGCGATGATTTGTTTATCGAAAATGCCCAAAAAATGAATGTCAATCTCCAAGATATCGATCTTGTCGTTATTTCCCACGGCCACTTTGACCATGGGGGTGCTTTGAAGGCTTTTCTTGCCATCAACAGTAAAGCCCAAGTCTATCTTCATAAAGATGCCTTTGAGGATTATTATCATAAATTACTGGGGCTAAAATTGCCAATCGGTTTAGACAAAACTTTGAAAAACCATGAACGAATAATCCTGACCGATTCTTTAACAGAAATCACTCCCGATTTGGTATTGTTTTCGGGGGTAACCGGCCGAAAGTATTTTTCGCCCGTCAATAGCAAATTACTGAAAAAAACGGACGGAAAGTATTATGCGGATGATTTTTCTCACGAACAAAACCTAATTATCAAGGAAAACAACAAAACGGTTTTGTTTGCCGGTTGTTGCCATAACGGTATCATCAATACCTTGGAAAAAGCTCGAGAATTATCGTTTGAACCCGACGTTATCGTTTCGGGTCTGCACTTTATGAAGATGAATCTTAAAAAATACGGCCATCTGGTCGATAATATTGCCCAGGAATTAAAAAACCATAAGGCTCTTTTATATACCTGCCATTGCACGGGTTTACGGGCTTTTAAAAGAATGGAATCGGTCTTGCCCGAAAAAATCAAATATTTACCGTGCGGTTCCGCAATCCAACTGTAATCTTGTCAAACAATAACGAAAGGCGAATTCTTAACCAAAATCGGACCGAAACGCAAGGTGAAGGGGACAAGATGAAAAAGTTATATCTGATAAACGGGACGATGGGGGTAGGAAAAACCACAATCGGCCAAATTCTTAAGAAAAAACTGAACAAGTCGGTATTTTTGGACGGGGATTGGTGTTGGGATTCGCATCCTTTCCAGGTAACGGACGAAACGAAAGCGATGGTAATCGATAATATCTGTTATTTGCTCAATAATTTCCTTCGCTGCACCGCTTACGAAAACATTGTTTTTTGTTGGGTAATGGACAGACAGGAAATCATCGACACCGTTTTGAACAGGCTCGATACCGAAAACGTGGATGTGAAAATCGTTTCTCTTGTTTGTAGTGAGGAAGCATTGACCCGTCGGATCGATAAAGACGTCCGGGCAGGACTCCGAAGGGTTTCTTCAATCGAAAACAGTATCAGCCGCCTGTCTTCCTATTACGCTTTGGACTCAATCAAAATCGACACTACGGCCAAAACTCCGGAAGAGGTTGCGGAAATGGTTTTAAGGCTGTAACAAACCTGTTTGGATCAGATGCCTATTCCGCCATCGAAAATGAGATAATTTATTTATATTTATGGAAGCAATCAAACAAAAAAATGATAAAATTAAAAGGTTGCCAAAATGCGAATAAAACGGAGACAAATATGGAAATCATCAGATTGGAACATGTTACAAAATCTTATGTTATTTACGAAAAAAAGCCGGGTTTGCTCGGCATCATCAAGAGTTTCTTTAAAACGAAGAAGATTGTCAAGAATGCGGTGGAAGATATTTCTTTTTCCGTCAACGAGGGCGAAATTATCGGTTACATCGGTCCGAACGGCGCCGGCAAAAGCACAACCATCAAGATGCTTACGGGTATCCTTACCCCCACCAAAGGAAATATTATCGTCGACGGGATAGTTCCTTACAAACAGCGTACCGCAAACGCTCAAAAAATTGGCGTGGTTTTCGGCCAGAGGTCCCAGTTATGGTGGGATTTGCCGCTTGGCGAAAGCTTTACGGTTTTAAAAGAAATCTACCGGGTATCCGATGCCGATTTTAAGGAACGGATGGAATATTTCAACCAAATCTTCGGATTAAAAGAATTTATAAAACAGCCGGTTAGACAGCTGTCGCTCGGACAAAGGATGAA
Source organism: Caryophanales bacterium UBA1427 (assembly GCA_002329485.1). GTDB lineage: Bacteria > Bacillota_I > Bacilli_A > ML615J-28 > CAG-313 > UBA1427. Next base: position 12,838 of record DCTZ01000017.1, read on the forward strand.
AGCGGAGCTTGCGGCGAGTTTTCTGCACAACCCCAAAATCGTTTATTTGGACGAACCGACCATTGGACTTGATGTGGTGGCCAAAGAAAACATCCGAAAAACCATCAAAGAAATGAACCGAAAATTCAATACGACCGTCATTCTGACAACCCACGATTTAAACGATATCGAAGAACTTTGCAATCGCATTTTGTTAATCGACCAGGGAAAGATTATCTATGACGGCGACATCGAACATCTTAGAGAAACATACGGTTCCAAAAAGATAATCAGCTTTACTTTGAAGGATTCGGGCGATATCGATGTCATAGACATCGAAAAAGCCTTCAAACCTCTCGATAACGATATTTTTATCGAAAAAGACCAAAAACAGATTACCGTGGTTTTCAACAAACATAAGCTTGCCATCAAAGAAATCACTTCTTTTGTCTTAAATCAGGTCGAAGTAAGCGATATCGATATTTCCGATGATCCGTTGGAAAATATCATCAAAGAAATCTACAAAAAAGGAATAGTATAGGGATACCATGTTGAAGAAGTATTTTCCTTTTTTAAGGGCAAGTTTAATCAATGTATTTATTTATCGGGGAAGAATTCTTCTTTGGATTTTGGTGGATATATTCCGTTTTGTCATGATGTTGTTTTTATGGATAAGCGTTTATAAAAACAATGCCAGTGTCAACGGGTTTAATTTGGATGAAATATTAATCTATTTTTCTTTAGTCGGTGTAACTTCAATCTTTACTTTTAGCGAAGTTCAATTCGACATGTCTTTTGAAATCCGAAGGGGAACTATAAGCTATTATTTAGTAAAACCGATTAAATATAAGACAAGGCTGTTCTTTGAAAATCTCGGAAGTGTCACGGGAAGCACCATTATCATCCTGCCCATCAGCCTAATAACCATGCTTTTAGTAATTTTGGTTTTTGATATTTCTTTTGCCATCACCCTTCCTCAAGTTCTGTTCTTTCTTGCCTATATTCCCTTAATCATGTTGTTTGTTTTTGAGTATGGTTTTTTCTTTGGGAATTTAATGGTTTATACGAAAAACAACTTCGGTTTATCCATTTTGATGGGTGTCATGATGAGGGCTTTATCGGGTGCATTAATTCCTTTGGCTTTTTATCCGCAGTTCCTTTTAAAAGTGGTAAACTTTTTGCCTTTCCGTTATATTACTCATCCGGTTTTGATAATACTGGATAAAGTGGAACAACCAGAAATCTTGATAGGGATGCTTGCTTTTGTTGGGTGGATAGCGGTGTTTAAATTAATCAACTATGTCATTTATAAAATTTCTTTAAAACGCATGGTTATATTCGGTGGTTGATATGAAAAGGTATTTGCATATATATTCCTGTTTTATCAAACAGTACTTAAAAGGCTTGATTACTTATCGCACCGATTTCTTGGTGGGAATGTTGGCTTTTTTGCTTGATCAAAGTTTAGGTCTCTTTTTTCTCTACGTTGTTTTTGACAACATTGACGCTTTAGCCGGTTTTAGCCAATACGAGGTCTTTTTAATGTATGGAATCGGCCAAATCCCTAAAGGAATTGACCACCTTATCTTTGACAATATCTGGATAATCCCCCGAAACATCCGAGAGGGAAATATGGACCGTTATTTACTGCGTCCCATCAATCCCCTTTTTTCCTATTTGATCGAACGCTTCCAACCTGATGCTTTTGGCGAAATAATATTGGGAATAGCTATTTCCTGTTATTGCTTTATCTTTGGGGGAATTGCGATTACTTTATCCAAAACAATAGGATTAATAGTTTTGATTCTAATCAGCGTGTTTATCTTTACCGCTGTTAAATTAATAACCGCTTCGGTTTCCTTTTGGCTTAAAGATTCGGCGCAGTTGATGCAGATATCTTATGAGTTAAACGACTATACCCGTTATCCCATCAGCATCTTCCCCAAACCGATCCGTTTTATTATGACCTTTATCATCCCCTTCGCCTTAGTTGCTTATTTTCCGACTCTGTATTTATTGGGAAAACAATCCTTTTCCTACGTAATCCTATTTTTGCTTCCAGTTACGATAGTATTATGTTTGTTCGCCCTGTTGTTATGGAATAGAGGGTTGAAAAGATATGAGTCAGCTGGTAGTTAGGTTTTTGGTTGGTTAGGCATAATGGGTCCCAAGGATATAGAAGGCAAGTACAGCCTGTTTGTGGCTTAAATTGTGACTTTATGAATTTACCCCTTTAAGCTTTGATTTTGGATAAAAAAAGTCAAAGCTTTTTTATTATGGAATATCTTTCCTTTTTAATGCTTTCTAAGGCTGTTTTTTTGCCACTTAACAAAATAGGACTTGTTTTTTGGAAAAATATCAGTAAAATAAGAAAATAGTTTATTTTAAAAGGAATGGTCCTATGATGTATTTGATTCATAAATTATTCTCCTTAATTGATGGGACGATGAAGACGCCCAGCAATTACGGATGGTTTCATATTTTGTCATTAATGTTAATGGTGTTAACCGTGATAATTGTTGCCAAGTCGGTTAAAGATAATCCCGACCGCGCCGTAAAGAAAACCTTAATTGGCTTTACAGTTGTATCTTTAACCCTTGAGATAATGAAGCAAGGTCTTTTCACTCATGTTAATTCTGCTTATCAATGGTATGCTTTTCCCTTTCAATTTTGTTCCACGCCAATGTATATTGCTTTATTGAGCTTAATCGTAAACCACCGAAAAGTAAAAGAAGCTTTCTATTCTTTTCTGGCCGTCTATGGTTTATTTGGTGGGTTGGTGGTGATGTTATATCCGAATGATGTTTATATTGATTTGATTATGATTGATATTCAAACGATGATGCATCATGGCGGAATGGTTGTTGTGGGTTGTACATTGATTTTTGCGGATAAAGTGAAATTCAATTTTTCGAGTTTGTTGAAAGCAAGTTTTGTCTTCTTGGGATTGGTTGCAATAGCATTTGTTTTAAACATTAGTGCTTTCAACGCGGGGTTGACTTCCTTTAATATGTTTTATATCAGCCCTTATATCGCCAATCATTTGCCGATTTTATCGACAATCTATCAAACTCAACCTTATATTGTTTTCTTTTTATGTTATATTTTGGGGTTTGGCTTAGCCGCTTTTATAATGCAAAAGATGGGATCGGGGTTAAATAACTTATTTAGCCTATTCAACACAAAACGCTCCCCGGAAAAGACTAGGCTGTTGAGCGACAGCAATGCCTAAACAAAATCAATCGTTTTATTGAATCAACAAACCACTCGAGGAGATAAAACTCCTCTTTTTTTTCTGGGAACTATTTAAATTTTTAAAACGAATTTTTCCGACTTCACTAACAAAATTTTGAATTTTTTTTAAATTGGTGATATAATTTTTTTAGGAAAAGAACAAACGGTTTTTGTTGGACTATCTTTAATAATTTTAAAAAAATATTCCTTTTTGTCTTTAATAAATAAGGAGGATAAAAAATGGATCGAGTTTGTGAATTTTTAAAAGAAGTGGGCTGTTATTATTTAGCGACTTTAGAAGGCGATCAACCAAGAGTTCGGCCGTTTGGAACCGCACATATTTTTGAAGGCAAATTATATATTCAATCCGGCAAAGCCAAAAATGTTTCCAAACAATTGGCAATTAACCCTAAAGCCGAAATTTGTGCCTATAAGGATGGTTTATGGTTGAGACTTGCTTGCGAATTGATTGAAGATGACCGGGCAGTTGCCAGGAAATCGATGTTGGATGCCTATCCAAACTTACGAAACATCTATGACGAAAACGATGGCAACTGCCAAGTGTTTTATGTACGGAATGCGGTGGCTAGTTTTTATTCATTTGGTCAAGAACCGGAAATAATAAAGTTCTGATAAACAACAAACCGCAAGTAATCTAAATAGAAACGTTGATATCCAAAAGTATCGACGTTTTTTTAAAATGGCAGTTGGGTCGAAATAGCCTAAATATTAATTTATATGTAGAAAACAATTTACCTCCTTAATCTGCGATAACTACACGCAATTCCTTAGGTGAAAATGTCAAATTTAACCGTCTTTTTGCTTATTTTGACTTTTTTATAGCGAAAGAGGGTATTTTAATCAAAAACAAATTTATCTCATTTTGGGGGCAAAATGTTATTCTTTAGGATTTCGTCTGCATTTTTTTTGTTAATTTTTGCATTTTAATTGATGTAAGCGCTTTCTACAACGACTTTTTATTAAAAAAGATAAAAAGAAAGCGTTTTTTTCGTTTTCTAGTGTTAAAATGTCTTGACTAGTATTTTTTTGTGTGGTATAATTAAAGTACTATATTTAGGAAAAAGGAGAGATAGTTTAATGAAATCAACAAAAAGAATTTTAAGTGTTATAACACTCTTGGTTTTGGCTGTTATACTTGTTGGTTGTAAAAACACTGCTGGTAGGCCAAAAATCCTTGGTGCAGATGACACAAGCGTTCCACGTTTTTCAACCTTTGATCCAAAAGCTGGCGTAACAGCTAAAGATAGCGAAGGTAATGATTTAACAGCTCAAATCCAAATTTCCGGTGAAGTCGATACTGAAGTTCCAGCCGTTTATGAACTTGAATATTCGGTAAAAGACTCCGAAGACCGGGAAACTAAGGTTTTACGTAGGGTTACAGTTACACCTGAAGATACATCTGGCTTCAGATATGCAAATTATTTGGAAGGTGTAAACTATAGTTACCTATCTGCAAGCGAAAAAGCAAAATTGTTTGCAGCTGCCGAAAACTATTTGATTGAAAATGTTTATGCAGGTATCCCACTATACAATAGTGCAAGCCGGGTTATTTTCTCTGACCGTGTTTCATTGTTCTCAGAAGATTATAATGGTGTTCTTGGCTTTGGTATTGCCTTCTCAGAATTAACCGAAGACGACTCGCACGTTATTATGTATGGTGATACTTATGGTAATCCAGGCGAATATACTTGGAGAACTGTATTCTCAAACGATCCTCAAGGCTTCAACCCTTGGATTTCTGATGATGCAGCAACCTCTGATTTCGTTGATATGTTTACTGGTGCGCTATATGATTTCGTCTTTGACGAAACAAAAACAGGTTATAAGATTGTTCCTTCTCTAGCAAAAGAAGAACCTATTCCTGTAGACGCACAAGTCATCAATGGTAAGACAGTTGCTTCTGTTTGGAAAATTCCTATTCGCGATGACTTACAATGGAAATACCATCCAGACACTGATACAAGCTCATTCCCAGCGGGACATGAAAAACTAGATGCTAATGACTGGCTATGGACTTGGAAAACAGCTTTGACAGAAAAATGGTTCAGAGCTAGAACTGGTGGCGGAGACTTCGTAAGCAAAGGGGTTAAAGGCGTTAAAGACTTTATGGAATCCCCAACTGAAGAAAACTGGGCAAAAGTTGGATTAAAAGTTATTGATGGCAACACCTTATTGATTGAATACGATGAACCAATCGATGCATTCAACTTCAAATATGGTTTTGCTGGCGCAATCCTTCCAGCTATTCACCAAGACATTTACGAAGCAGATCCTGATAGTTACGGTACATCACCAACAACCGTTGCTGCAAGTGGTATCTATTACTTAGATACATACACACGCGGACAATTAGTTCTTTATAAGAAGAACGATTTACACCCTGATAAAGAAAATTACCATTACACAGGTTACCAATTCCGTTTTGTTGAAGGTTCTGACAATATCTTCGCAGAATTTGAAGCAGGACGTTTGGAAAGCGCAAGCATTCCAACATCAAGAGTTGATGAATTCTTAAGTGACGAACGCGTTAAGGTTTCCCCTAGCGCTTCCACAACAAGATTGAACATCAATGCCTTCGGAACACCTGCAAAACGCGATGAATTCAAGGCAAATAATCCTTCAATTGGTATTGACGACGAATACCTACCAGAACCAATCTTAATGTACACAGAAATGAGACAAGCATTGTATTATGGTTTGGACAGAAAACATGCAGCGGAAAATGTTGCGAAAGTTTATGCTCCTCAACACACATACTTTGCAGCTACTTATTTCTTAGATGCTGAATCCGGATTGTCGGTACGCGGTACACCTGAGGGTCAAGATACATTTGATCGTTTTGCTGGTTCATCTCACGGTTTTGTTCCTGATGCTGCAAAAGACTTGTTCAAAGACGCAGTCGCAAAAGCAATTGCTGACGGACATTACCAAAGAGGAACTTCATCTAACTACACAGAAATTGAATTCAGCTTGATTTATGCATCTTCCGGTAGCACAGCTTTACAAGCATATGTTCAAAACCTAATTGAACAATATGAAGCTCTATTAGTGGATGATGTTAACTATGTAAAAGTTAAATTCGACTACCAAGATGTACCATTCCCTAACAACTACTACGACTATGCAATGCCTGCCAAAGCTGACTTTGTAATCGGCGGTATCCAAGGCTCATTGCTAGATGCGCCAGGATTCCTAGATGTATTCTGCGATGACAACCGTGGCGGCTTTACTCTCAACTGGGGTATTGATACTTCCACAGCTAACATTAAAGTTGAATACACTAACTTAAATGGCGAAGCAGTTAAAGAATATTGGAGCTTCAATGCAATCGTTGAATCCTTATCAAGAAAAGTATACGTTAAGGAAGGCCGCGAACAAAAAGACTGGAGTAATCCAGATGACCTAATTAGGGCATACCAAGATATGGATAACGATCCAGCTACTGAAATCCTTCCAGGTGACCAAAGTCTAGCTGAAACTCTTTTAGGCAAGACATTTGCTGAAATCATGGAAGAAAAAGATTATTCTGCTGTTGATGCTAAAGTAGCAGTTACTCAAGGCGGTAAGAATGTTCTTTACGTTATTGGTAAAGTTGGCAAAAACTGGATGTTATATAATACACTCAATTTGGCTACTGACCCTAAAGCATTAATCGATGCGGAATTCACAAAATTAGCCGGAGCAGCATTGTCAGCAGAAATCGAATTACTAGATACAGATGAAAAATTAGCTGCTAACGAATATATCGCTGCAAACTTCGGTTGGGAAACATTACAAGAAGTGGCAGATGAGTTTGAAATCCCACTAAGTGAATTAAGAGTTTATGCAACTACTTACACTTATTCTGGTGCTACTTATTCTGATGCTGCAGTCTTGAAGAAAATCGGAGATTACTACTTATTCGTTGAATGGCTATAATTTCTAAATTTTACTTGCTAACCAATAAGTAAAATATTAGGGGGTCGCTTGAACCTAGCACCCCCTATTCTCTATGTTAAAACATTTTTAGAAAAGATTGGGTGAATATAAATGAAAAAGTATGTTATACAGAGAGTAATCTGGATTTTTATAATACTTTTCACAACACTGACTATGACTTATGTGTTACTGAAATTAGCTCCAGAATTTCCTCCTGGAAAAAATGAAGACAAAGACATCTGGCTAGAAAAACAAGTTGAAGACGGTTATTATACTTCCGATTATTTGGATAAAAACGATCCTGATGATATGGCTTATTTGGAAGAAGTTAAAAAACGTTCCGATTATAATAAAACCGTCTTTATTGTTAATCCAATCGGAAGTACCAGCACGACTTATAAAGTGTTTTACCGCGTTCCAATACCTGTTCAATATTTCAGATGGTTATATAATGTCATAACAAAATGGGATTGGGGTACATCAACCAAAATCGCCATTAACAGACCAGCCTTCTCAGTCATTTCCCAACGAATGCCTTTAACCTTGATTCTTAATCTGGCAGGGTTGATTTTTTATCTTCCGTTTGGTTTTGCTTTTGGGATTATCGCTGCACTTAAGAAAGATAAATTGATTGACAATCTCATGCAAATATTTATCATGGTTTTCTTGTCAATCCCAAGTCTAGTTTTATTGTTAACGTTAATCATCATTTTGTCGTACAAACTTAATTGGCTACCGTCACTGTTCCCATTAATAGGAATTGAAAGCAACTGGCAGATTGCCAAGGGATTTATTGTCCCTATTATTGCAATGTCGCTTCCATCGATAGCCAGTTTAACTAGACTATTAAGAGCCGAATTATCCGAAGTTCTAACTAGCGATTTCGTTATGTTGGCAAAGACAAAAGGGTTATCCCACGGTCAATCTGTTATAAGACATGCTATCAGAAATTCCTTGGTTCCGATGGTTCCAATTATTATTGGATCATTTGCGGGGTTGTTATCTGGTTCCTTTATTATGGAAAGAGTATATGGTATTCCGGGAGTAGGAACAATTACCTTAAGAGCGCTGCAACAAAACAACTACGATTATAATGTGTTAATGGCTTCCAATGCTTTTTATGGCATTATCGGGCTCTTTACCGTATTAATCGTCGACCTTTCTTACGGACTTGTCGATCCGCAAATTAGGATGGGGGCGAAAAAATAATGGAAAATAAATATCCAAAAGAATATTTTGAGCTTGTAAACGATAGAGAACGATTTATCGATAAGCCGCTAAAAACCAAGCAATTGACTTATTTTCAAGATGCGATGGTGAGATTTTCGCGCAACAGATATAATGTTATTGCAACAATCATTCTATCCATCATGATTTTATTAGCGATTTTCGTTCCAATCTTTACGCCCGATCGTTTATACAAACAAACCAACAGCGCCCTTCATACATTGCCGCCAAAAGTTCCTCTATTGGAAAAATTAGGCATTTTTGATGGAAAAAAATACTATAAAAATCAACCGATTGATTACAATACAATTGATCCAGAAACCGGTTTAGGTTATCCGTCTAACTTCGACCCTAAATTTATCGATTTCTCAACCCTAACAAATAACGTGGTTATCGGTTCGGTTAGAAGTTCACAATACCGCGGCGGTACCAATGAACTGATTGTAAACCGCGGCCGTACAGCTTATTCCGTCCGTTCTCCGGAAGAGATTGAATTTAAGGAGGATACTGATGTTACTCTTGACATTAACAGTATCGGTGACGGTGTCGTTAAACTATATATTTCCGAATACTTGACCGGCACTAATTACCAATCCTGGAATGATTTGGTGTATATAGGCAGTATTAACAAAGCGGGTGTTTCAACCGTATCTGCCAAAATCACACCGGGAATAAAAGGTTATTTGATTGTTAAGTACGAAGTAAACCGAATCTCCTCAACCGCAGACAATGTTTTGTCGCTTAACAGCTTAACCTTGACAACCAATGGGAAAACCCAAGAATTCGAAGGTTATCCGTTATCGCAATTCAAACCGTTTGTAGTTGTCAATCAAACCGAAAGCGGTCATTTTACCGGAACCAAAAACGAGATAGTCATTGACCCAGAATTTAATGGTTATGCAGTGGTTTCGGAAAGCGAAATCTTTATAGCCAGCGATGCACAAATCGTTTTGAATATTGATTCAATCGGTAAAGGCACAGCCAAGGTTTATTTGGCTAAGTCCAACAATGCCGGCGATTATGAATCATGGGATGAAGAAGATGACCAATTATTCTTGGTTGGTACTACCAATATGGATGGAGAATCCACTTTCTCGCCATTTAACCAAGGTGCTCAACCAGGGGCTTACTACATTGTTATCGCTTATTCGTCTTCGTCAACAGAGGATACCGAAAATCTCTTAATGATTAATAGTTTATCGGTTCTATCCAGCGACAGCAACGTCGTGCTTGACGATGAAGCTTTAAGCTCGTTTGACGAATTCGTTATTGATAGCGAAAAAGAAAAAGGTAAATTCCGCAGAAGAAACAATGAAATCATTGTTTTTGCTGATCAAGATGGTTATGCGATTGCTTCTGACGTCAAAGTGGCTTTGAGTAATACAAGCACTATGACAATCGAAGTCGGTTCGTTAAATAAAGGAGCACTTTGGGTTTATCTTTCCGAAAACCAAGTTGAAACCAATCAAGAAATTTGGAATACTTTAACGCTTTTGGGCACAATAACTGCTGAAGGAACCCAAAACCTGGACTTATCAGCTATCGAATCGATGGAAGGTTATTTGGTTTTACGGGTTGTAACCGATGAAGCAAGCATATCTGAAGGCAGTGTTATCGGAATTGATCAAATAACAATTAATAATGGCGAAGAAGTTATTTTTGGCCAAGAAGAACTTGCCAAATTTAACCCATTCATTGGTATAAGTTCCGAACGTGGACGTTATAATCGTAAAAACGCCCAAAGGACTCAAGCAAGTTTTGTTTATGATGTTTACGGTGCGCTCTTTTCGCCAAAAGAAAAAACCATCGGTAAAAGCGAATACGATCAAATTTTAGCCGAAAACCCAGGCATGGAAGAATCGATTGTTTATAAAGATGAAACCAAAAAGTCTTGGACTTTTGGCGATGAATATCCAATTAAAGAAGTCATTAAATTTGAAGGCTACGTTATCGGCGGCAAAGAATATTTCAACTATTTTGTCATGATGGACGGAGCTCGTGTTATTGGCTTTGATAATCCGCCTTTCTTCTTGTTTGGTACAGATACCTTTGGTCGCGACTTATTCACATTGATTTGGTTGGGTTTAAGAACCTCGCTATTATTAGGTTTTATGTCGTCTATCGTTAATATTCTTGTTGGTATCATTTGGGGTGCCATCAGTGCCTACTACGGCGGCCAAGTCGATATTTTAATGGAACGCTTCAAAGACATTTGGGGCTCGTTCCCGCAAATAACGATGATCAGTATTATTTCGGTCCTTATTGGCCCGGGATTCTTAGCCTTGTTTATATTTATGATTTACGATGGATGGATAGGCGCAGCTTCCATTACCAGAATTCAATTCTACCGATATAAAGGCCGTGAATATGTTCTTGCTGCAAGAACCCTCGGTGCGCGCGACCGCCGAATTATCTTTAAGCACATTTTACCAAATGCCATCGGAACAATTATTACACGGGTCATTTTAAGTATTCCATCTGTTATTTTCCTTGAAATGAACCTATCGTATCTAGGTTTTGGTATCGGTAGCGGACAAACCTTAAAATTAGGTCCAGTTGAATTAACCGGAACTTCCATCGGGGTTATTTTGAATGAAGGTCAACAACAGATATTTGCCGGTAACCTATGGATGATTATCGCTCCGACAGTTATCGTGTCCATCTTGATGATCTCATTCAATATGTTTGGAAACGCCCTAAGAGATGCGCTTAATCCACAGTTAAGGGGTAATTAAGATGAAAGAGAAAATATTAGAAGTAAAGAATTTGACAATTTCATTTAAGACCCCCAACGGTTTAGTAAGGGCAGTCAGAGGTGTTTCGTTTGATTTGTATAAGGGCGAAACATTTGCAATCGTGGGCGAATCCGGTTCGGGAAAAAGCGTCACCAATCGTGCCATAATGGGAATTTTGGCTCGCAACGGTATCATCGATGATGGTGAAATCAATTATCGCAATCAGGACTTGACAAAACTATCCGAAGCCAATTTCCACCAAATTCGTGGTAAAAAGATTGGTATGATCTTCCAAGACCCGCTTTCCAGTTTGAATCCAACGATGAAAATCGGCAAGCAAATTACCGAAGCAATGCTCGTTAACGGAAATCGCATGAAAAACCGCCTTAGGGATTTATATCATGTTGAATATCATGATTATTTGAATAAGTTGCAAGCCATCAGGCTTGAAAAAGCAGCTTATCAAAATAAGATGATGGACATAAAACTTGACGAGTCTTTATCCAAAAAAGAAAAGGCCGAAAAAATCAAAGAACAAAAAGCAGTTAAAAAGGAAAGAATTGAAAACTTTAAGAAAGATTTACCTGCTTTAAAAGAAAAATATTTGGAAGCTAAAAAACGGGCTGTTTCGCAAGTCAAGAAAGAAAAAGTAGAACTAACCAGAGAAAATAATGCCGCAATTAATGATCTTAAAAACAAACTTGCAACAAAAAGAACAAGGCTTAACAAAATGGACCAAAACTCCGAAGCTTATAAAAATGCCCTAGAAGAAATTCGTCAAATTAGGCAAGAAATAAAAGACGCAAAAGAACAACTACGCAGAAAATTCAAAGTAACCAAAAAAGAAGCATATGAAAAAGCAATCAGAATTATGAGAGAAGTTAATATCCCGGATCCTGAAAAAAGATTCCATCAATATCCGTTTCAGTTTTCCGGCGGTATGAGACAAAGAGTCGTTATCGCGATTGCTTTGATGGCTGACCCGGAAATCCTCATTTGCGATGAACCAACAACAGCCCTTGACGTTACTATTCAAGGACAAATTCTCGACTTGATTAAACAAATTAAAAAAGAACGCGATTTGTCCGTTATTTTCATTACGCATGATTTAGGTGTTGTAGCTAACATGGCAGATAGGATTGCGGTTATGTATGCAGGTAAAATTGTGGAATACGGAACAAGCGAAGAAATATTCTACAATTCCAAACACCCGTATACTTGGGCATTGTTATCAAGCGTACCTGATTTGGATACCAAAGTCAAACTGGTATCAATTCCAGGTACTCCGCCTGATATGTTATTCCCACCAAAAGGTGATGCTTTTGCAGAAAGAAATGAGTATGCTTTAAAAATCGATTTTGAAAAACATCCGCCATTTTTTAAAGTCTCAGACACACATTATGCTGCAACCTGGCTTTTACATGAGAATGCACCTAGGGTTGAGATGCCAAAAATCATCTCCGAAAGAATTGCACGTTTTAAAGCGAGAAGTGTAGGTGAACAGTTTGACAAAGAATAATAGAGAAGAAATTTTAAGAGTAGAAAATCTAAAACAATACTTTAAAGTTGGTGGCGGAAGAAACAAAGCAATTATTAAAGCTGTTGATGACATTTCTTTCACGATTTATAAAGGCGAAGTTTTCTCCTTGGTAGGCGAATCAGGTTGTGGAAAAACAACCACGGGTCGTACCATTATCAAATTGTATGATGCCACCGGGGGAGAAGTATACTTTAACGGTGTTAGAATTATTGCTGATTACAAGAAACATAAGAAACAACACAAAGAACTTGTAAGAGCTTTCAACGAAGCTAAGGCCAATGGGCTTTCGGATTATGAATTAGAAGAATGGAACAAAAAAATTGCTGATTCTTTGGAAGTCCTACGTTCCGCAAGACGCGACAGTCATTTTGAAAAGCAAGTCAAGGAAGAAGACTTGGAAGCTTTAAAGAATCTTGAAAACCTTGATGAATACAAAAAAATTGTGGAAAAATACAAAACGCTTGATGAAGAGGCGAAAGGCCATATTGATGAATCTCAAAAAGAAATAGAATTTGCCAAAAAAGAATTGGAAAACGTCAATAAAGCCGACAAATTGTTGGTTAAAGAAAAAACTCAACAATTAAAAGCTTTCCAAAAGAAATTAAAACATGCAGAAAAGCAGTTGAAACTAAATAAAGTTCGATTCAACCAAGACGTCAAAGAATTGAAATACAATATTCGTTATCGCAATAAGTTCTTAATGCGTAAAATGCAAATGATTTTCCAAGACCCGATTGCTTCCTTAAACCCAAGAATGGTTATTAAAGAAATTGTAGCCGAAGGTTTAAGAATTAATGGAGTTAAGAATGAACGGGAAATCGAAGAAAGAGTTAATGAAGCATTGCGCAAGGTTAACCTATTGCCTGAACATGCTTCCCGATATCCTCATGAATTCAGCGGCGGACAACGCCAAAGAATCGGGATTGCCCGGGCATTGGTGGTAGAACCGTCGTTTATAATTGCGGATGAACCTATTTCTAACCTTGACGTTTCGATTCGTGCGCAAGTCATTAACTTGCTAAATGACTTAAGAGAAGAAATGGGCATTACCATTTTGTTCATTGCCCATGACTTGTCGGTCGTTAAATACTTTACAGATCGACTTGCGGTCATGTATTTTGGTAAAATCGTGGAAATGGGCGATAAAGAAAAAATCTTTAATAACCCATTGCATCCATATACCAAATCGTTGCTTGCGGCTATTCCGCAACCCGACCCATTCTATGAAAGCAAACGCGGAAAGACAGTAAGGTATGATCCAATGGCTGAACACGATTACAGCAAAGAAGCGCCAACCTTCCGAGAAATCGAAGAAGATCACCTTGTATTATGTAATGAAGAGGAATTCAAGCGGTATAAGGCTAGTTTAAAATGAGCATTTTTCGTTTCTTGATTTTTACTATAATCTTGCTTGGTTTAGCATTTTTGACGCATGCATCTATATATGGAATGCAATTTTCTTTAGAATCTGTTTCCAATATAACATTTGTGATTGGAATTGTCTTCTTTTTGCCATCGTTAGTAGCTTTAACGGGGGCCTTCCAAGTATTTCACGGAATGGGGTATATTCTTAAGTTGCTTTTCAATAAAAACGCTAAACAAGAATTCCCTACTTTCAGTGATTATAAAGAGTATAAATCAAAAAAAACCAATGTCGGATTTTTTAAAGAATTGATTGTTTCCTCATTTTTAATCATGTTAACAGGCATTATTTTTGCTATTATTGTTTTTCGTAATTAGGTGATTTTATGGACGATTTAAAGAAAATAAATAGGCGCTTTTTAACAAACCTATTTTTGTTTATTGGTATCATCATTGTAGCAGTTGTTGTTGGAATCCTTTCTTTCTTCTTTATTCCCCAAGATATAGCTTATTTGATTTGGTTTATTTTATTGGTTGTATTGATGATAATTAGCGGTATTTTCCGAGGCCGTTTAGACGAATTAACAAATTTCAGTTATATTATCAGAATACGAGCCAATGCGGGTCCACCGCTACATACAGCAAAAAACCTAAAAGACTTGGAAAGAGTGCTGCAAAACAATGGCTATGAAATGAAGGGGAATAGTAAGAACTATGTTCTATTTTATCGGGTAACCAAAGATGATATAAAACGAATATTCAAGCGATTTATGCTTGAAGTGGTCGTTTTGTCAAAAACCAATGCTTTCTTTATTGAAGATGTGGACAAGGATATTGACAGTTTGCACGCAGAATTGCATAAACAAAAGAAAAAGACCGACAAATTATTTGTTACCCAAATTCGGGAAATTTCCGATTTAACCGATGAAGTTAAAGAACAAATAAAAGAAATAGCCTTTGTTAGGTCGCAAAGAGGTGTCGTATCGATTATTAATGTTGGTATTCACACTCCTTCGAGGAAAGCAGTTATGATGTATACCGATACATATCGTCCAAGTCTATATTATGAATTCCATGTAAATCAAATTAAGAAAATCTTATAATTTATTTTTTAGTTGATTTCCAATTCAATAAACAAGTCTCCCTAAAAACGAGTATATAAAATGGGTTCTTTAAAAAGTTTTAGGGAGAACCCAAAAGAATGAACAGAAATAAAAAAGCAAAATGTAACTTT
>DCTZ01000043.1 GCA_002329485.1 Caryophanales bacterium UBA1427
GTAATCAGTAGGTTGTGGGTTCAATTCCTATAGTCGGCACCAGTTTATGTCCTCGTAGCTCAGTCGGCAGAGCAACTGACTTTTAATCAGTGGGTCGGACGTTCGAATCGTCTCGGGGACACCATTTTCATTGAATTTATCATTATGCCTGAGTGGCGGAACTGGTAGACGCGCAGGACTTAAAATCCTGTGGTAGCAATACCGTGCCGGTTCGATTCCGGCCTTAGGCACCAATCTTATGTGGGTCCTTAGCTCAGCTGGGAGAGCACCTGTTTTGCACGCAGGGGGTCGAGGGTTCGAGTCCCTTAGGATCCACCATTTCTATATCGGGCGGTGTAGCTTAGTTGGCAAGAGCGTTCGGTTCATACCCGAAAGGTCGGGGGTTCAAATCCCTCCGCCGCTACCAATTCAAGTAACGAAAGCGGAAAACCATAGGGACCCGTAGCTCAGTTGGTCAGAGCTCCCGGCTCATAACCGGTTGGTCGTAGGTTCGAGTCCTACTGGGTCCACCATTATTCCTTAAAGCAATTACGGAGGAATACCCAAGTTTGGCTGAAGGGATCGGTCTTGAAAACCGACAGGGTGTAATAGCCGCGGGGGTTCGAATCCCTCTTCCTCCGCCATTCAACATTCATATCGCGGGGTGGAGCAGCTGGTAGCTCACCGGGCTCATAACCCGGAGGTCGTAGGTTCAAATCCTTCCCCCGCAACCATTGATGGTCCCATGGTGTAGTGGTTAACATGCCAGTCTGTCACACTGGAGATCGCGAGTTCAAGTCTCGTTGGGACCGCCATCTGGCTCGGTAGCTCAGTTGGTAGAGCAACGGACTGAAAATCCGTGTGTCGCTGGTTCAATTCCGGCCCGAGCCACCATTATCATATCCCCCTTATAAAAGTCACGTTCGTGACTTTTTTTATTATAAACTTTGCTTAAAGAAAAAATAAATTATAGTATAATTAATCGGAAAGAAGAAAGGAAAATTTATGAATACAATATTGTTTGACTTGGACGGAACGTTGCTTCCGCTTAACAATGATGATTTTGAGAAAGCATACTTTTACGCTTTGGGCAAAAAGTTCGAATCCCTGGGTCTCGATAAAGAATCGATGATTAAAGCCGTATGGGCGGGAACGGTCGCCATGTTTGAAAACAACGGCTTAAAAACCAACGAAGACGCTTTTTGGGATACTTTTTCCGCTCTGTCGAAAATACCCAAAGACAAAATCGAAAAAGAATTCGAGCAGTTTTATCTGAATGATTTCGGATTCGTCAAAAGAATTACCAGTCCCACGCCGTTTGCCCGACAAATCATCGCTGGTTTGAAAGAAAAAGGATATACCCTTGTGCTTGCCACCAATCCGGTATTTCCGAAGGTTGCGACCCACCAACGCATCAAATGGGCAGGCCTTGACGTAAGCGACTTTGCTTATATTACCACTTACGAAAACTTCTCTTATTGCAAACCCGATTTGGCGTACTACCGGGAATTGCTGGTAAAAATCAATAAAACTCCGGGCGAATGCCTGATGGTCGGAAACGACGCAACCGAAGACATGATCGTAAGCAAACTGGGAATCGAAACGTTTCTTTTGACCGATTATCTGATTAATACCGAAAACCTCGATATCAGCAGCTTCAGACCGGGTGGTTGGGAAGATTTGATTAAACTGGTTAACGAACTTCCTTGTCTTAAATGAGGCCAAAAAACCGTTATCAAAATAGGGGGCAAGATTTGTCGAATGTGATATAATAATCAAGGGATAATTCCAGGGGTTTTTAAAGAGGTGCGTATGAAAACAAATTATGACGTCATTGTTGTGGGAGCGGGACCGACCGGGATTTTTGCTTCTTACGAACTGATGACCAAAGATCCTAATGTTTCGATTCTCTTGGTAGACAAAGGGCTTGATATATATAAAAGACATTGCCCGCTCTTAAACAAACAGGTTAAGCAATGCCCGATTGACACCAAAGGCCGAAACGGCTGTCATCCGAGTTGTTCCATTACCTGCGGATTCGGGGGAAGCGGCGCTTATTCCGACGGCAAATTCAATATCACGAGCGAATTCGGCGGCTGGATGAACGAATACCTGCCGGACGAAGAAGTTCTGTCGTTAATTAGATATGTCGATGGAATCAATCTAAAACACGGAGCTCCGGAAGAACTGACCGACCCCAACACCGAGGAAGTTTACCGATTGGAAAAGAAAGCCATCGCAAGCGGTCTGAAACTTTTGCGCAGCCAGGTTCGCCATATGGGTACGGAAGTCAACCTGAATGTTTTGAAAAGCATCCGGGAACATTTGGCCCAAAGGGTCGACTTGATGTTTCGTGCGAATGTCGTGGATATTATCGTGGAAGACGGTTTCGTGAAAGGAATAGTGCTCGAAGACGGTACCGAAATATATGCCAGATATGTCGTTTTGGGAGTAGGCCGGACCGGCTCGAACTGGCTACGTCAAACCTTGGTGAAATACGGCGTCGAGTTTTCTAACAATAAAGTCGATGTCGGCGTCAGAGTCGAAACCAACAACATCATCATGGACGAAATCAACAAATACCTTTATGAGGGCAAGTTTATCTATACGACAAGCGTGGGAACTCAGGTAAGAACGTTTTGTTCGAACCCTAACGGTCATGTGGTTATTGAAAACCACGAAGGCGTGATGATTTGCAACGGGCATTCCTTCCATGACGAAAAACTCGGCAGCAAAAACACCAATTTTGCCCTGCTCGTTTCGCATGAGTTTGATACCCCGTTCAAAGATCCCAACGAATACGCCATGGAAATTTCGCGTCTAGCCAATAAGCTGAGCGGCGGAAGCGTTATTGTGCAAAACTACGGCGATATTTTACAGGGCCGACGTTCCACGAAAAAACGTATCGACGAAGGTTTTGTCAAACCGACTTTGAAAGAAGCGGTTCCGGGCGATCTTAGCCTGATCTTGCCTTACAAAACCATGAAATCACTGATTGAAATGATTGAAGTCTTAAACAACGTCACGCCGGGAATTGCCAGTTCGCATACCCTCTTTTACGGAGTGGAAGCAAAGTTCTATTCCGACCGTGTCAAAGTAAGCAACGAATTCGAAACCAAAATCGATAACCTCTTTGTCGGCGGAGACGGAGCGGGAATCACCAGAGGATTGGCTCAGTCGGCCGCAAACGGAATATATATTGCCAGGGTTATCGCCGACCGTTTGAAGAAATAAATTCAAATAAATCGATAAGAACATTCCCAAGCCCGTGCCGGTACCGGTCCGGGCTTTTTAAATTTAAAAAAAATTTTATACAATCTATTGACATATTAAATGCAGGTTGGTATAATATGTAATGTAAAGGTTTACATTTTTTTATCACAAATATCGAAAACGTTTTAGGAAGAATTATTGATTATTGAAACACACTTGGCAGGATTCAATTCATAATTCTTGTTCTTTTTTGGCTTTATCGAAAACGTTTTAGTAAAGGAGAATATCATGAAAAAAATCCTGTTTATCGCAATTCTTTTATTCGGTTTAACAATGTTCGGCTGCCAAAACGGCAATACCGACGAAAAATTCGAACGCGTGCCTATGGTGCCGGAGGAGCTTGCGGATTCGCCCGTTCCGTATCTCGAAGGGGGTTATCAATTGGTCTGGGCCGATGAATTCAACTATACCGGACTTCCCGACAGCACCAAATGGGGCTACGATCTCGGTGTCGGCAATTGGGGTTGGGGCAACAACGAACTTCAGACATATACCAACCGTCCCGAAAATGTCTATGTCGATAACGGCGTGATGACTATCACCGCTCTTAAAGAACGCTACGACAATTCTGACTATACTTCCGCAAGAGTCGTTTCCCGCCAAAAAGGCGATTGGCTTTACGGCCGCGTGGAAGTAAGAGCCAAACTTCCGGAAGGGAAAGGTACCTGGCCGGCCATTTGGATGATGCCTACCGACAGCGTCTACGGCATCTGGCCGAAAAGCGGCGAAATCGACATTATGGAAGCGGTCGGTTATAAACCGAACCGCGTGCTCGGAACCGTTCATACGGAAAACAACTACGGCGGAAACGGTGTTGGAAGAGAAATTTCGCTTGAAAACACTGCGACCGAATTTCACGTCTACAGTCTCGAATGGACCCCGGATGCTTTGAAGATATATGCGGACGACATTTTGGTTTCCACTTACAATAATCCGAAATTCGCCAAAGACAACCAACGTTATTGGCCGTTCGATCAACGTTTTTATCTGATCATGAATATCGCCATGGGCGGTAACCTCGGCAAAGAAGTCGATCCTAACTTCGAAAGCGCCAATATGCAAATCGATTACGTCAGAGTTTATCAGAAAGATTATACCGGGGAAGACAAAAAAGCCCCAAGTGTGGTGGAGTTGACCGAATGGCATACGACCCAAAACTCGATTAACATTTCCTGGTCGCAGGCCAGCGACAATGTCGGAATAAGCCATTACGAAATCGTCTTAAACGGCAGACAAATCGGCGCAACCAACAAAACAAGTTATCAGATCAAAAATCTGGAAAGCGACACGACTTACAAAGTGCGCATCATCAGCGTCGATTTGGCGGGCAATTATTCCATCACCAGCAATATCCAAATCAAAACAACCGGTGAAAACATCATTCCGGGAAGGGTGGAAGCCGAAAATGCTTATGACATCGTGGAAGGGGGAATCGCTTCCCTAACCGAGGGATACGGCGTAACCCTAAGACAAAACAGCGGCATTAACGGCTATCTGATTTTGGAACTTACGGTTAAAGAGGATGCCGAATACGAAATTTCTCTTTATGCCACGGTCCTGCGGGCCGGAAACCAATTGTCCGTTTATCAGGTGGACGATGAGGGTAACGGCGAAAAAGCCAATACCTTCGCGCTTACACCGACCTGGGGTCTGTACGAAACAATCGAAATACCTTTTACATATATGTTAAGCAAAGGCAAATGTTTTTTCAAACTGGAAATCGCTTCGTCGAACACCGGCGATGCCATTACAATCGATTATCTTGAGGTAAGAAAAAATGGATAAAGCAGTTGAAGTAACAGATATATCCGGCAACGGATTTGTTCCTTTGGCAAGCGTCAACAATGCGCAAATCGCTTTGCTCAGTTATATCGACGAACTTAAACTCGATAATATTTCCTACGTGGAAGCCCATAACGAAACCGACGAAATCTTCATGCTTATGGAGGGCCAATGTTTCCTGATTTTGGCTCAAGTCGATAACGGCATAATCACGGGTTTCGAGATTAAGGAAATGCAAAAAAACAAACTTTACAACGTCAAAAAAGGAGTCTTTCACCACCATGTTTTGACGGTCGATGCGAAAGTTTTGATTTACGAAAACAAAAATACCAATTACCATAATTCGACGAGAATCTATTTCGACGATCGGACCAAAGAACTTTTAACCGAGGCATTCCGCGAGGGAAAACCAAAATGACCATTCAAAAAATAAAGTGCTATCAGACCGATTACCGGAAAAACGAATATTTCTTGGATGTAACGGATAAGCAAAAATCAATAAAAACCGACGGTCCGTTTACTACGATATATCTTAATCCGAACCGAAAAAAACAAAGGATTATCGGTTTCGGAGGAGCCTTTACGGAAAGTGCCTCGTACGTTTATTACAACAGCGACCACGAAACGAAAAAGCGGATTATCGAAGGCTACTTCGGACAAGACGGCTTAAGATACAATTTGGGCAGACTTTCCGTCCACAGCTGCGATTTTTCCTTAAACAGTTATACTTACATCGAAGAATGCGACGAATCTTTGAACAGTTTCACAATCGAAAGAGAAAAGATATATGTGCTGCCGTTTGTAAAGGCCGCCAAAACATTGCAGCCTGATTTACAACTGATGGCGGCGCCGTGGAGTCCTCCCGCATTCATGAAAACAAACGGCCGAATGAATTACGGCGGCAAACTGAAAGAAGAATATTATCCCCTTTGGGCCGGATATTTAATTAAATATCTGGAAGAAATGAAAAAGCACGGCCACGAAATCGAATATCTGAGCATCCAGAACGAACCCGAAGCGGTGCAGGTCTGGGAGTCGTGTATATATACTCCGAAAGAAGCAATCGCTTTTGCCAAAGTATTGGGACCACTGTTGAAAGAAAAAGGATTCAGGCAAACAAAAGTAATTCTTTTGGACCATAACCGCGACCTCATCGCAAAATGGATGGAAGGGATTGCGGAAGATCCTGAGGTGCTTCCTTGGATTTGGGGTATCGGAATCCACTGGTATGTCAGCGAAGATTTCGACAAAGTGGCTTTAATCAAAGAAACGATCCCTTCGCTCCATGTCATCTTTACCGAAGGATGCCAGGAAGGCGGCGTTAGGTTAGGTTCAATTCAAACCGGCGAGCGCTATGCCCGAAACATTATCGGGGATTTTACCCGCGGCTGCGAAGGATTTATCGACTGGAATCTGGTGCTCGACGAACACGGCGGACCGAACCATGTGGGGAATTTCTGCGATGCGCCGATGATCGTCAAAGACAATCAAGTCATTTTCAAAAGTTCCTATTATTATATCGGCCACTTCAGCAAATTCCTCTTGCCTTCCGCTTTTGTTATCGATTCGATGGTAAGCGATAAAGATCTCTCAGTTTTGGCGGGGGTAAATCCGGACGGACGGATTGTCGTAGTCATTCTCAACGAAACCGATCGTAATACCGCTTATCAGATTGCTATAAACAACCAAAAAATAGACGGCTTTATTCCAGCCCATACGATTCAGACGTGGTGCCTCGATGAGTGAATGGAAATTGATTTTTGAAGAAAATTTCGCAGGCGATTCCTTAAATCCCCAAAGATGGAATATCAATGAAGGCGGAGGGGGGTTTGGCAATCAGGAATTGCAGTATTATCATCCGGATAATGTGAAAATCGAAAAGAATATGCTGGTAATTACCGGCGAAAAAAGAACGGTCAACGAGTGGGAATACTGTTCGGGCAAAATCACAACCAAAGGGAAATTCAGTTTCCGATACGGCCTTGTGGAAATTAAAGCCAAACTTCCGACCGGCAAAGGAATGTGGCCGGCGCTTTGGATGATGCCCGAGAACAGCCGGTACGGTCCCTGGCCGTCCTGCGGGGAAATCGACATCATGGAAAGTTTGGGCCATTTCCCGGCACTCTTTTACGGCACGATTCACTTTGGAAAACCTCATTCCGAAGCCGGCGTAAGGTACATTATTCCCGATTTTGATCCGGAGAGGTTTTATACGTTCAAACTCCTTTGGGAAGAAAAAGAAATCAAATGGTATGTCGACGACTTTTTGATCGGCGGTGTCAACACGTGGTTTACGAACCACGGAAAATATCCTGCGCCGTTTGACCAACCGTTTTTCCTGATTGTCAATCTGGCAATTGGAGGCCGCTTTCCCGGGAATCCCGACGAAACAACGGTCTTCCCCGGAAAATTTATTGTCGATTACATAAAGGTATATCAAAGAAACGGAGGTGATTGAAATGCTCCTTTTAAAACCTTTTACAATGGATAATTACGATCTCAAGAAACCTTTTTCATCGTTTTTCCCGGGCGTGTCCGGAAAAAACGGCATTCCGATCTGGGCCTTCTACTGCAATCGCGGGCAGGGAATAACTTCGTTCGGCGTCAAAGACAAAAACGGGGCTATCCTCGAATTTAACCCGGCTGCCATCGCTTACGAAAAAGTGCAAACCCAGGGTTTCAGGACTTTCTTAAAAGCCAACGGACACTTTATCGAACCGTTTACCAAGCTAGGGTTCGGCCAGCAGATCAGAAAAATGCGCCTTACAAGCACGCATCTTTTGTTGGAAGAAACCGACAAAGACCAAAAATATCTGATTACGGTCGAATATTTCACCCTTCCGGAAGCGCCGCTTGGAGCCTTGATGCGTACGCTGACTTTTAAAAATCTCGCCAACAGGAAAGTAAAAATCGAACTTCTCGACGGACTGAGCCAGGTTCTTCCGCGGGGATTGTCGAACGGAGCTTACAAAGATGTCGGCAATCTGATGCGCAGTTGGATGGATGTCGTGCACCTGGAAAACCATACTCCGTTCTTCAAAATGCGTTCTTCAAGCGCCGACGAAGCGGAAGTCCACACTACCGATGACGGAAATTTTTACTTAGCAAAGGACGATAAAAACCAGCTTTTGAAGCCGATTGTCGATGCTGATTTGGTCTTCAAACACGATTTATCCAAACAAATTCCTTACGGTTTTATCGAAAATGACCTAAACGATTTGTTGATAACCCCGCAATACCCTTTCAACAAAGTACCTTGCGCCTTCTTCGGGGTGGCCAAAACTTTGGGCCCGGGCGAAGAAATCAGGATTTTATCGATGATCGGCATGGCGCACGAGTACGGCGATTTGGAAAACTATCTTCCGGAATTTTTGAAAAGCAGTTTCTTCGAAACGAAAAGCCGCAGAGCGGAAGAACTGGTGCTTGAACTTACAAAAGGAATCGAAACCGTCACGGCCTATCCCGATTTCGACGAATATCTGAAACAGAGCTTTTTGGACAATGTCCTGCGGGGAGGTTTCCCGATCAATCTGGGCTGTGCCAAAAACCCCAAACCGTTTTATCTGTATTCAAGAAAGCACGGCGATCCGGAAAGAGATTATAACTGGTTCAATCTGGAGCCGGAATATTACACCCAGGGTAACGGAAATTACCGGGACATCAATCAGAACCGCCGAAACGACGTCTTGTTCAACCGTTTTTTGGGAACGGCGAATATCAGGCAATTCATGAATCTGATTCAGCTCGACGGGTATAACCCGTTAAGCATCAACGGTTCTTCCTACCGCTTAAACAACGAAATCGATGTCGATTTGTTGCTTGCAGATCTGTTCAAAACCGAGGTTCCGGATTTCAGAAAAATTTTAAGCAAAGAATTCACCCCGGGAAAAATTTATCAAGAACTTCTGCGAAACGAAACCAAACTGAAAGTATCCCCGGATGAAGCTCTGAAAAGCATTTTTACCGAATCTTTGGAAGAAACGAACGCAACTTTCGGGGAAGGTTATTGGATCGATCACTTTACATACAATTTCGATTTGATTGAAAGTTATCTTTTGAAATACCCGGATCAGTTGGAAGAACTTCTCTTCGACGACGATACATATATGTATTACCAAAGCCCGGCGGAAGTTTTGCCGAGAGAAGAAAAAATCGGATTGACCTCAAAAGGCGAAATCCGTCAGTACGGAGCTTTAAGATTCTTTACCCCGGAAGAAAAACGGAAAATCGGTTTTGTGGAGGGAAAATCCAATTATCACAAAACCGAAGACGGCGATATATATACCTGCAACCTATTGGAGAAATTAATCAGTCTTGCCACGGTCAAGTTCGCTTTGCTTGACCAAAGCGGTTTCGGTATCATGATGGAAGCAAACAAACCGGGCTGGAACGATGCGATGAACGGCTTGCCGGGACTCCTTGCTTCCGGGGTATCCGAAACAATCGAACTCTTGAGAATCGTCGACTTTTTGGTGGACGCATCCAAAAGATTCGGCGCAAAAGAAATAACCGTTTGCCAGGAACTGGCGAATCTGATGGAAATCATCCGCGAAGGCTTGGATCTTAGGGAAGAAGCGAAACTGACCGAACTCGGGTTCTGGGAAGTAAGACTCGATGCGCTGGAAGATTACCGCAGACGGACCAAGTATTTCCTGAGTGGTCTCGTTAAAGAGTTCGGCTTAAAAGATTTAACTGGATATTTCGAAAAAATGAAACGTTACATCATGGTTCATTTGAAGGAGCTGCTTGAAAGATACGAAATCATCCCGACTTATTTGATTCATATTCCGACGAAGTTTGTCCCTAAACCGGGCCGCACGCCGTACGGCTTGCAGAAAGTGAAAATTTGGGATTACAACATGAGGGCGCTTCCTTGGTTCTTGGAAGCACCGGCCCGTTTCTTAAAAGTTGCCCGCTTATTTCCGGAATATCCGGTTGAGCAGCTTTACCGAAGAATCCGGGACAGCGACCTATTTGATTCGCAGCTTAAGTTATACAAAACAAGCGCCGATCTGGACAACGAAACTATGGAAATCGGACGCATCTGCGCGTTTACCAAAGGCTGGCTGGAACGCGAATCGAATTTCGTTCACATGAGTTTTAAATATCTGTACGGTCTATTGAGAAGCGGTCAGTACGACAGGTTCTACGAAAATATCACAACCTCGATGCCGCCTTTTATGGACCCGAACCGCTACGGGCGAAGTATATATGAAAATGTCTCATTCATCGCCACGACCAACAATCCGGATCCCGAAACCCACGGAATGGGCTTTGTTGCTCGTCTAAGCGGATGTAATGCGGAAGTGGTGAGCATGTGGTTCCACATGATGTTTGGGCAATCTCCATTTACGGTTGAGGACAGCGAACTGGTTCTTACGTTAAAACCGCTTGTTCCTTCCTCTTTCTTCCGAGACGGAATTCTGAAAACAAAGTTTTTGGGTTCCATCGACGTAATATATCTTTATTCAGGTGATCTTTCAACTTTTGATGAACGGATCAAAGTATTAAAATACGAGTTGGTGAACAATCAAATGGTGAAAGAAATTGCATCGACGAGCCTAAAAGGCCAAGATGCCATCGATGTGCGTAACGGTGTATATACGCACATCAAAGTAACGCTAGGACAACAAATTTAAAAAAATAAAGGAGGATTTATGGAAAAAAAATTTATTAAATCTGTATTTGTTGTATTATCTCTAGTGGTTCTTTTCTCCCTTTTCGCCTGCGAAAAACGGGAAACATTCGAACCGGAAATTAAAGGCGTCCAATCTCAAATGACAGCCTATACCGGCGATGTCTTCGATTTCATGGCCGGAATCACCGCTACCGACAAGTATGGTAAAGACGTGACCGACAAAGTCAAGTACTACACGGCAGCGCCGATGAACGAAAAAGGTGAACTGATTCAATCGGGCGAATATTCCGTCCGTTACGAATTGGAAATCAACGGCGTAGTTTTGACGCAGGAATACGCCATGCTTAAGGTTATCTTCAAGAAACCCGATGTGATAACCGACAATATGATCTTTAACGGCGACTTCTCGTCCGGTTATACCGATCCGTTTGTTTTGTCGCAGTTCGAAAACGGAACCGGTACTTTCGGTGTCGAAAACGAAGAATTGTACGTTAATATTACGAATATTGCGGCTGCGCAGGCATCTCCGCGGGTCGATTACAACGATCTTCAATTGGATCCGGACAAATTCTACGAAGTCCGTTTCGACGCAAGAGCCAATGTTCCGAGATGGCTTCATATCCAAATCGGTCAATTGATCGACTCGGCTCCGTGGTTCTATTCGGTTGACCCGATTGAACGTTACTTCCACTTAGACACGACAATGCAAACATTCTCGTTCCGCTTCCAACCTTCAACCAAGGAAGGAGCAGACATGACCAAGATTTCGCTTCTCTTCGAATTCGGTAAGATGAAAGACGAAGCAATTCTTACAACCTGTTTCCTTGACAATATCGTAATGCAAGAAGTCGATTCGCTCGGCGAAGATACAACTCCGCCTACAATTACCGTTCCATCGGGAGAATTCATTGCCTATGTCGGCGAAAAATTGAATGTTCCTGTAACCGCATACGATGACTTCGATAAAGACATAACCGACAGATTGGAAGTAAGCGGCGATGAAATTCCGGTTGACGAAAACGGTTTGTTGACAACCGAAGGCGTTTATACTTTGATTTACAAAGTCAAAGATACCGCCGGCAACGAAGCAACCGCAACCGTAACCGTAAAAGTCAATCCGCCGAGACAATTCGCCGATCCTGANNAGCGTAAGCGGTGCAGGAAGCAAAGAAAATTCTGAACTGAATCCGTTGAAATGGCATATTTGGAATATTTCCGATCCATCCTGGGGTATCGGTCCAACAACAACCGTTAATTATTCTTACCAAGATGGCGTTTTGATGCTTGATTTCAAACAAAACGGCAACCCTAACTTCTGGGCCAACCAAGTCTTCTACACCACTTTACCGTTTGAAGAAGGCGGCTCTTTCATCTTCACTGTAAAAGTTGTTTCCAACAAAGCCGGTAAGATCACTTTGGCCGAGGCAGAGGTTGAATTGGTCGAAGGCGAAAACCTTGTTGAAGTTCCGATTACCGTAGCATCCGGTTCCGCATTCACTTTCTCGTTGCAAGCAGGAATCGTCGATAATCCTGTCGGCGACATTGTGCTGCAAATGAGCGATTTCGCAATCAATCCTCAGGAAAATGTCGAATATGCGGATCCTGATAATCTGTTCGGCACANNGTTTGGAGCGAAAGCGGCGCCGGAAGCGAAGATAATTCCAAACTGAATCCGTTAAAATGGCATATTTGGAATAATTCGGACCCAAGCTGGAATCTAGGACCAATTACCGAGTTAACTTATACATATGTCGATGGCGTCCTGACCATCAATGCAAAACAAAACGGCAACCCTAACTTCTGGGCCAACCAGGTATTCTATACCACTTTACCGTTCAAACAAGGCGGCGACTTTGTTCTGAAAATCAAAGTTACCTCCGACAAAGCAGGAAAAATTTCGATTGCTGGGGCTGATGTAGAATTAGTTGTAGGCGAGAATTATTTCGAAATTCCAATTAAAGTTGCCAATAAAATGGCCTTTACTCTCGGCATGACTTTCGGAACGAATGCAGACGGTCCGATTGGCGATATCGAATTGGCTATTTCTGATGTCAAGATTGAAAGAGTCGGAGAAGTTCCGGAACCGGAATATGCCGATCCTGAAAACATTTTAGGTACAGTTACCGATGAATCGCTTTATCAGGAAAGCGGAATCGCCGAAGAAAAAGTTGCCCAAGAAAATCCATATAAATTAGTAATTTGGTACGATATGGGCGGCTGGGCTGGCGCACCGAGCAATATTGTTTACACAATGGAAGAAGGCGTATTGAAACTTTCGATTACCCAACCAGCCGGAAGCGCATGGTTTGCGGCTCAGCTTTTCTATTTCAGTCTTCCAGTCAAAGACGGCGGAACTTATGCATTGACCTTTAAACTGAATTCGAACAAAGCCGGTAAGATTACGGTTAATGGCAATGTCATTGATATCGTTGAAGGAATGAACGAAATTAAAGTCAAAGTCACAGTTGCACCGGAAGCACAATTCCCGGTAAAAATCCAATTCGGTACCGAAATTCCTGCTGTCAACATGGGCGATTTGGAAGCGGAAATCAGCGAACTCAAAGCAACTCCGTGGGTTGACGAAGGAGACGAAGAACCGGAAAAACTTCCTACTCCGGTCGGACTTGTGGCTTCGAATATGAACGATACAACACTTTATACCGCATGGGCCCCTGTGGAAAATGCGGTAAGTTACAAACTGTACATTTACACCGAAGCTGGCGAAGAAGTAAAAACTTTAACCGTTACCAACGGTCAAAATACCCCTTTTGAAGAACTCGGTCTGGAAGGCGGAAACTACTATGCCAAACTTCAGGCTATCGGTGACGGCGTAAACTATCTTGATTCCGATTTATCGGCACCGAGCGCTCATTTCACGGTTCCTACCGTCAACGAAGGAGAACCTAAAAAATTAGCCACTCCGTTCGGATTTGTCGCCGAAATCTACGAAGTTGACAAATTCAGAACCGCCTGGGGCGGCCCGACAGATGCCCCATCTTACAAAGCATATATCTATTCCGAAGACGGAACCGAAGTCAAAGTTTTGACTGTTACCAACGGCGGCTTGATTCCGCTTAGCGAACTCGGTTTACCGGCCGGTAGTTACTATGCCAAACTTCAGGCTGTCGGTGACGGAGTCAATACTTTGGATTCCGATTTGTCTCTTCAATCCGATAAATTTGTAATTGCATAAATTTAAGGAGGTTAGAATGAAAAAGTATTTCTTGTTTGTCCTAACGCTTCTTGCGTGCTTTGCGCTTGTGGGTTGCGGCGGGGGCGACGATAACGGCGGCGAACAAAAGAAAACCACCCTTACTTATGCTTCCTGGGGTGACGCCACTTTGGAACAGGCCATGATCGATGCCTTTATGGAAAAATATCCGCACATCAAAGTTTTGCGCGATACGACCATTACCGGTACGGGAAATGTTTTCACGGAAAACTTGATCAAAGCAAGCCAGGCAGGAACCCTTCCGGATGTCTTTGTAACCGACAACGTGCCTAATGTTATCGCGGCGGGAATCGCCCGTGATGTTTCCACTTATTGGAACAAAGACCCTGATGCACAACTTGTTTACGAAAAAATTTCGCAAACCGGCGTTTACAATGGCAAACGTTTGGCAGTTCCTTCTTATCAATTCGTCAAAGGCATGCTTGTCAACTTGACGCTTCTTCGACAATTGACCGGCGACCCTGGCGTTAACTGGTCTTACGAAGAATTCAAAGATATTGTTGCCAACTTTGCCAACACCCAATTGAACGGCAAAACCATTTACGGAATTAACGGTTTTGCGCCAAACGGGGGTGTCGGAACTCTCGGTTTCGAACAAATCATGCCTCCACAAGATGATGCATCTCTTGGCTATGACACTTGGAACGGAACCAGTTTCGACTATGAAAATCCGCTTTGGATCAAATACCGAAAAGAAACCGATCTTTTCTTTGCCAACCGGTGGGTAGAACAATTGACCGAAGAAGAAAAGCAGGAAGAATTCGGTAATCCTTCCGCTTATCCGTTCGGGGAAGGTAGGGTTCTCTTCGGTATCGAAGGTTCATGGCAAGCCGTAACCGTCATGAAAGACTTTGCTTCCCGGAACATCGATGTTCAGTTCTATCCGTTCCCAGGCGGAACGCTCGGACAAAAGATGCCGATTATTCTTGACTACATGTGCGTCTCCAGCAAAACCAAATTCCCTGAAGAAGCATACGAACTTGTCAAATGGATGTCTTTCGGACGGGAAGGCTGGAATGCACGGCTTCGCATCATGAAAGAACTCAACCAAACCGTGACAATGTATCCGGTTGCCGATTATCCGGAAGTATGGAATCAAATCAAAGACGATTTGGAAGAAACACCGTACTACGGAATGCAGGCAATTTTGGAATTAATCGACGAAGGAGTTCCAGACTGCGATAAATGGCTGCCTGGTTACGGAGCTTTCTGGGGCTGGGTTTACGAGAATGCGGAAACGCAAGGATTCTGGGACATGGAAGCCGAACAATTAGCCTCAATTTGGAGTGCCGAAATTAACCGACAGGTACAACAAGCATATCGAGATCTGGGCTTGAGTTAAAATAAAGCGGGGGCGGTCTATTCAAGCCGCCCTCCTCTTTCTATAGAGGTGAATATGAAAAAGTCATTAACAATACTTTTTATCGCAATTTTTTCGCTAAGCGCGGCAATCGTTATGGCCGGAAGCTACCGGCCGTATGCGGAAGCTGAAGACGCTTCTGATCAAAACACACCGATTACCATCTTGAATAACGAAGGCGAAAGCAATTATTCAAGTTTTTTAAACACGCACCAAAACAGTTGGGCGAATATCGATGTTTTGGAATACCGGATTCCCGATATTCTGCTCGACTCTTCCCTTTTGAAAGAACCTCTTTTACCTTACGAAACATCTGTCTTGGAATTGGAAAACAAACAATCCGCAGACCTGATTCTCGATATTCCGGCTGCCGGATTGTACAACATATATATCGATTATTATTTTGCTTCCTATCAGACCGGCGACTCGGAAGGCTATTTGCTGATTAACGACAAGTATCAGTACTACGAAGCCCGCCAAATCGCTTTCCGTGGCAATTGGAAGCCGACGACCGCCGATTTTAAAAAAGACCGCTATCAAAACGAAATCGTTCCGTCATCCGACAAAGAAAACATTTGGTACAGTTATGCAAATGGTTACGGAATGATTTACGACGGAAGCCGCCTTCACCAGGGTACTTTGGCGGGATACTTCGAAAAAGGCGAAAACAAAATAACTTTGGGACTCAATACCGGCAAAATGCAGTTTGGAAAAATCACTCTGACCGGCAAAAAACAGCCCAAGTCTTACCGGGAATACTTGGAAAGCGTTCCTGGAGGAACTCCTAAGTTTGACGATTTGCTGATTGTCGAACCGGAATATATCTCTTTCAAAAACGATGTGGCGATTCGCATCGCCTCTGAACGCGACCCGAGCGCCGCACCGAATTACCATACGACCAAACGTCTGTTGAATGTCGTTGCCCACGATGCCTGGAGCAAAGGCGGACAAGCCATAACTTGGGAAATCGAAGTGCCTAAGACCGGTCTTTACCAAATCGGTTTCAAATACATCCAATACGGATTGTTGGACCTTCCGACTTTCCGAAACATTTTGATTAACGGCGAAATGCCTTTCGAAGAAATGTCGAATTATCCATTCATGTATACCAAAAGGTGGAACAACGAAATTCTGCACAATGACGAAGGAAACTTTTATTTCTATCTGACCGCAGGCAAAAACACCCTGACCATGGTGTGCAGTTTGGATCCGTACCGCTTTGTCATCGAGGAAATCGCTCGCATCATGAAAGAAATGCAAAGTCTGTCCCTGGAAATCAAACGGCTTACCGGCGGAAAAGCCGACCAATACCGCGACTGGGTAATAACCAAATATCTGCCGAATATCGAAAGCGATTTGACCGGTTGGAGCAACGAAATCCAAAATATCATCGAATACGGAAACACTTATTCTCCTAAGAAAAACGGTTCGAGCGAATTCGCGCTTCTCAAAATGGCCAGCAAGAAACTGCTAAAACTGGCCGAAGAACCGAATCAGCTTCCTAACCGCTTGACCCAGTTTACCGACGGCGACGCATCCGTTGCCGAGTATTTGGGCAATACGATGCTTAAGTTTTACCAAAACCCTCTGGGACTCGAAAAAATATATCTCTTGGGCGAGGGTGTCAAAGTTCCGCGTCCGAGGGCCAATATCTTCGTCCGTCTCTGGGAAGGTATCAAACGGTTTATTTTATCTTTCTTCAACGAAGAATACGGCGTGACAAAAGTTGAAGACGACGAAATCGAAGTATGGGTAAGAAGGAGCCGTCAATATATCGAAATCATGCAGAAGATGGTAGACGATGCCGGGCTTAAGGTCAAGTTTTCCATCATGCCGGACGAAAACAAACTTGTTCTGGCCAACGCATCTAAGGATTTGCCGGATGTGGCGATGGGAATCAGCAACTGGATACCGTATGACCTGGCCATTCGAGGCATGACCGTGGATTTAAGACAGTTCGACGGTTTCGGCGAATTGGTATCCACCATGACGAAAGGGGCCATAATCCCTTATGTCTACGATACCGGTGTTTACGGCATTCCGGAAACCCAGGATTTCTGGGTGCTCTTCTATCGCAAAGATCTGATAACCGACCAGGGCATGCAGGTTCCGTCCACCTGGGACGATGTGGTCGGCATGCTGCCGTCGCTTCAGAGAATGGGTTTAAACTTCTACGAACCTCTTTCTTCCTACACCGGTTTAAAACCGTTTGTGGCCACGCTTCCTTTCTTGTATCAGTTCGGCGGCAATCTGTATGCCGAAGACGGCATGTCCACAACCTTGGACAGCGAAGCCAACATCACCGCTTTGAAATTCATGACAAACCTTTTTACCATCTATAATATCCCTCAGGAAGTAACCAACTTCTACAATTCCTTCCGTTACGGCACGCTTCCGATTGGCATTGCCAATTCGGTTACTTATTTGCAACTTCTTGTGGCTGCTCCGGAAATCCAGGGCAACTGGGATTTGGCTCTGCATCCGGGAGTCGAAACGGAAAACGGCGAAATCGTCCGTTATGCGCCGGCGGGAAGTCTCGGCATCACTTTGTTCAAGCAAAGCAAAAAGCAACAACAGGCTTTCGAATTTGTCAAATGGTGGATGTCGACCGAAGTTCAGACCGAATTTATCGTGGCTTTGCAAAGCATGTACGGCGAAGAATATATGTGGTTCAGCGCCAATATCGAAGCGTTCAGAAACCTGCCGATTAAACAGGCGCACAAAGATATTATCGAAGCTCAGTGGCAGTGGGCCGTGGAAGCATCTAGAATCCCTGCCGCTTACATGGTGGAACGTTCCATCAGCGACGCCTTCAGCAAAATCGTCTTCAACGGCGCCAATCCTCGGATTGCTTTGAGCGATGCGGTAATCGAGGCGAACCGGGAAATCGCCCGGAAAATGGAAGAGTTCGGTTATATGAAAAACGGAAAAAAGATCAAAGATTATCTTGTTCCGACCATTTACAACATCGACGAATGGTTGAAACAGAAGGAGTAGACCATGGAAGACGTCAGGAAAAAACCTAGATTGAATGTTTACCAGATTGAAAAAAGGAACGCCTTTCTTTTCCTTTGGCCGTATGTTCTGCTCTTTACCGTTTTTATCATTGTACCGATTATCATGGCGATTTTGCTTTCTTTGACGCAGTTCGACAGCGTCAATTTTCCGAAATTCGTTTTGTTCAAAAATTATATTTATCTTTTTACCCGGGATAAAATTTTCATGCAGCAGGTTCTGCCCAATACGATTAAATTTGCTTTGATTGTCGGTCCGGGCGGATATATACTGTCGTTTTTCCTTGCCTGGTGTTTGGCCCAAATACCGCACAGACCAAGAACCGTTTTGGCTATTATTCTTTATACGCCGTCGATGACGATGGGTATTGCGATGGCGGTGCTATGGCGGGTTATTTTCTCGGGCAACGAGGCCGGGTATCTGAACAATTTGCTTCTAAATCTCGGTTTGATCAAAGAACCGATTCAGTGGCTGCAATCCCCGAATTATATTTTGGGAATCATGATTTTCGTTTCTCTTTGGGGAAGTTTGGGAGTAGGATTTCTCGGAATGCTTTCCGGGGTGCTCAACATCAATTCCGAACTCTATGAAGCAGCCTATATCGACGGACTCAAAAACCGTTTCCAGGAAATCATCTATATTACCATTCCGATGATGAAACCCCAAATGCTTTTCGGAGCGGTAATGTCGGTTGTTTCGACCTTCAGCGCCGGTGCCATCGGCGTCCAGCTGACCGGTTCCAACCCTACCCCGCAATACGCCGGGCAACTGATTTACAACCATATCGAAGATTTCGGTTTTATCCAATACGAAATGGGGTATGCGGCGGCGGTATCGGTTATTTTGCTTCTCTTGGTAATGCTGGTATCCAAAATAAGCTACCGCTTATTCGGAACCCGCGATTAAGGAGGATGGATATATGTCATTTCGAGGCACAAAAATCAATCCCGATCGTTTTGACAAAAGTCAGATCAAATTTTATCTGATTTTGGTTCCGCTTGCTTTAATCATGGTTTTGCCGATCCTCTTTATCTTTGCCCATGCCTTAAAACCGATGAACGAGTTGTTCGAATGGCCCCCGAAGTTTTATGCGAAAAGACCTACTTTGGATAATTTCGTCAATCTCTTTCGCGAAACTTCGGCTTCGGGTATACCGTTCAGCCGCTATCTGTTCAACAGCATCACCGTAACCGCCATCGGCGTAACCGCAACCATTTTCATTACTTCGATGTCGGGTTATGCGTTGAGCAAACTCAGATTCAAGCTCAAAGAACCGCTCTTTAAAATCAATCAGATGGCTTTGATGTTTGTTCCGGTCGCCGTGATTATTCCGAGATATCTGACCATTGCGACTACCGGAATCACGAATACAATCTTTGCGCACAT
The DNA here is from genome assembly GCA_002329485.1 of Caryophanales bacterium UBA1427. Taxonomy (GTDB): domain Bacteria; phylum Bacillota_I; class Bacilli_A; order ML615J-28; family CAG-313; genus UBA1427. The sequence continues at coordinate 19,666 of DCTZ01000043.1, forward strand.
TTTGCCGCTGCTTGCTTTCCCGGTCGGATTATTCCTGGTCAAGCAGTTTATCGACCAGGTTCCGCAGGAACTCCTCGAAGCCGCAAAACTCGATGGCGCAAACGATTTTCAGATATATTTAAGAGTTATTCTGCCGCTGATCAAATCTGCTTTGGCTACGGTCGGAATTTTGGCTTTCCAAACATTCTGGAACAACGTCGAAACTTCGAGTCTTTTCGTAACCAGCGAAGCGAAACGGACGCTTGCTTTCTATCTTTCGACTCTGGCGACCAATTCCACGGTGGCCGGTCAGGGAATGGCAGCCGCGGCTGCCCTCCTAATGTTTTTGCCTAACCTTGTTTTCTTCATCATTGTCCAAAGCAAAGTCATGGACACGATGGCTCATTCGGGTATCAAATAGGTGATAGCGATGAAGAAAATATTGATTATTGTCTTGTTGAGTTGCTTTTTGATGATTCCGCTTCGGGTAAATGCTTCCGACAACGGAGTGGCCTACCGAACTTGGACCACCAACAACCAGGGCGAAATCGTGCCGACGCAGGATGCGTATCTGCCGAACCGAATAATCTATTCTTTCAATGTCGCAAACAGTTCCGTAAACAGTCTGGCGAAAGCGGAAGATCTGTATTACGAACCACAAAACCAGTTGTTTTATCTGGCTGATACCGGAAACAAACGGATTCTTGTTTTCGACAAATCCTTAAAAGATGCTTATCAGATCGGCGAAGGGATTTTGCAGAAACCGGAAGGTGTCTATGCCACTTCCGACGGGAAAATCTATGTAGCCGATTACGATGCCCAGAAAGTGTTTATTTTCGATGCTTCGGGAAATGTCGTAAAAGAAATAGCCAAACCCGATCATCCGCTTTTCGGTACGCAATCGTTCTTTAGGCCGTCCAAAATCGTGGTGGACGATGTCGGCACTATGTATATCGTGGATGCGGGGAACGCCAACGGGTTGGTCCAAATCACCAGCGAAGGAGCCTTTCTCGGATATTTCGGCGCTAACTACATCACTCCGAACCTTTCATATGTCATCAGGTTTATGTTTTCCACCAAAGCCCAAAGAGCCAAAATGGTCAGATCTCCGATTGCACCGACTAATCTGGCCATCAATCAGGACGGGCTGATTCACACCGTCACCAGGGGTTTAAGCGGAAACGCTTTGAAGAAGCTGAATATTGCGGGGAACAATCTGTTTCCGGATACGATGTACGACCAAAGCGATTTCAACGACTGTTTCGTCGGTCCGATCGGAAACATCTATACCATTTCCGAAAGCGGATATATCTACGAATACGATTCGGAAGGAAATCTCTTGTTTGCTTTCGGCGGCAAAGACCCGACGGGAAAATTCATCGGTCTGTTTGCCAATCCGCGGTCGATCGCGGTGGACGAAAACTACCGAATCTATGCCATCGACCATTTGAATACCCAGGATTACCTTCAGGTGTTCGAACCGTCCGAGTTTGCGGATTTGGTTCATACTTCGATTTATTATTATCAGGAAGGTTTGTACAGCGAAAGCCGGGTTCCTTGGGAACAGGTTTTGCAACGCAACAATATGTTCGACCTGGCTCATAACGGAATCGGAAACGCCTATTTGCGTGAATCCAATTACGAAGAGGCTATGTATCATTTCCGCCTGGCGGGAAATACGAGCGGCTATTCGGATGCTTTCTGGGAAATCCGAAATCTCTGGATTATGACTTACGGAACATATATCTTTATCGGTATTTTGGCGCTTGCCTTGGTGCTTTATATTGGAAGAAAAACCGCTCTCTTTTCGCATCTTTCCGAAGAGCGGCATCGCATGTGGGAAAAAATCAAAAGCGTGAAGATTATCGGCGAGGTGCTTTATATCGGAACTTTTATCAAACATCCAATCAACGGTTTCTATGAAGTAAAAAAACACGGCAAAATGTCGGTTTTTGCTGCCACCATACTTTATTTCGTCTTTTATGTCGAAATGATACTGAGCAACGTATTTACGGGCTTCATCTTCAATCCTTCGGATGTCGAAACCATTTCGATTGTGAAAATTCTTTTCCTGTCCGTGATGCCGATTTTCCTCGGTGTTATCTGCAATTACCTGATTAGTTCGATAACCGAAGGGTGCGGCAGATTCAAAGACGTATATATCGCGACCATCTGCTCGTTTGCCCCGATTATTTTGTTCTATCCGTTTGTCATCATTCTTTCGAATGTTTTGACTTTAAACGAACAGTTCATTTACCAGGCCCTGAAAGTATTCCTTTGGGCATGGTCGTTCCTGCTCGTTTATATCATGATCAAAGAAATCCAGGAACTGAGTTTCCGGGAAAACCACAAAAATATTTTTATTACCCTGATCACAATGATTCTGTTTGTCGCTTTCGGCTTTTTGCTTTATATGTTGGGCGCGCAAGTGGTAAACTTCGTCAAAGAAGTCGTAATCGAGGTGTTGAGCAATGGCTAAAAGAAAGAAAATTTTATTGATTGTTTTCGGATTTTGTTTCCTTTCCTGCGTGCTTCTTTTGACGGTCAGTACTTTCGGCCAAAGTAAGACCATTGTTAAGAAAGTGGGCGCTCAGGATACTTTGACCGATTATTATACTTCCAGCCGTTTTACGAAAGTCGACGATTTGACGGTAAACACCAAAAAGGGCGCTGACTTAATCGAAACCATCGACGAAGCGGGAAACCTTGACCAGTTGATTCATCAAAACGACCGCTTCGAAATGTATTTTAACGAACGTCTGAATATCGTCAAACTCAAAAACAAAGAAAGCGGTTATGTCTGGAGCAGTGCATTGGACAAAATCGACAAAAACGACGTTCCTTCGCCTTACCACGCTTCGTTTTTGTCCAGCTCCGTCGGTATCGGTTATTTCTTCTACAACACAACCAACGAATCTTACGGTGATACCCAGTATTGCTTTATCAACCAGGCCAGAATCAACAAAGATTCCGATTTGTATATTCTCGAACCGAATACCGCTGAAGTGGAAGTGAAATCCGAAATAACCCCGACCGGGGTGAAACTCGACATCAACGCGAAAAGATATCAGATTACTCTGAAAGTATATATCGATCTTCATGCCAACGGGCTTGTCGTGAAAGTACCCGATTCGGAAATCAACGAAAACATTCATCTTTTGTCAACCTTGTATCTGCTGCCCGCTTTCGGGGCAACCAAAGGAACCGAAGAACCGGGATACATGGTAATCCCGGACGGAAGCGGTGCTTTGATCAGGTACGGGGAAGTATCGCAGACCAGTCAAATCGCTCTCCGTTATTTCGGGTCGGATTTTGGACTCGGCTCCACCATCAGAAACATTTCCTTAAACCCGGAAAAAACGCTGACCGCCCCGATTTACGGTTTGATTAACGGGGTAAACCAAAACGGCCTGCTTGCCATTTTGGAAGAAGGTTCCGAACAGGCCGAACTCTTTGTTTCTCTGAAAGGAACCCTTAACATCAATTACAACTTTTTGACGCCCCGCTTCATCGTGCGCAACAAGTTTTTGCTTTATGGAGTCAACAGCACGGTGGAAAAAAACCGTTCGTGCGGGGATATCGCCACCAATTATTGGCTTTTGGAAGAAGAAGACTCAAGTTATGTCGGCATTGCCCGTGTTTATCAGAATTACCTGGTTGCAAAAGGCGGTCTCCAAAAAACCACAGACGGGAATTATTCCGTTTTGCTTGAAGTAATTATGTCCGAAACCGTTCCGGCCTTGATTGGCACCAAAAACATAACGTTGACTTCCCTCGATGCTTTGAAAAACGTTTTGCAGGAACTGAAAGAACTCAAGGTGGAAAATACCTTGCTTGTTCTCAAAGGATGGAACAAAAAAGGGCTGAGCGGAGCGACGCCGTATAACCTTAAATTCAACAAAAAAGTCGGGTCGAAATCCGACTTCAGGGAATTCTTATCCGAATATCCGACCGGCGTTTATCTTTACAACGATTATCAGGTGGCATACGACAAAGGAATCGCTTCCGGACGCACCGATGTCGCAAGAACAATTCAGAGACTGAAAATGAGTTATTCCGACAGCGAAGCGGAACTTTATCAGAATTATTCGTTGCTTTATCCGCTCGCTTCGAAAGAACTTGCCCTGGGCGACATCAAAAAGTACCAAAAACTGAATATCCGAAGCCTTGCCTTGGACAGCATCGGAACGAGACTTTATTCCACCTATTTAAACGGCAAAAGTAATTCCCGGATGGATAATGCCGAAATCTACCGCGAATTGACGGCTGCATTAAGCCGGAGCCTGCGTCTTGGTTTATATACCCCGAACAGTTATCTGTGGGCTTATCTTTCCGCTTATTTCGATATGAGTTTATACAGCAACCACTACAGCCTTTACACCGATACGGTTCCGCTCATTCCGTACATCCTGAAAGGTTATGTCGACTACTACGCAACGAGCGTAAACTTTTATGCCAATCTGGAAGACCAAACCCTGCGATTGCTGGATTACGGGGCTTATCCGTCCTTTACGATAACGGATTCACCGGCCCGGGATTTGAAATACACCAACAGCAACCAATTGTTCTCGACGCGGTATGCGGATTGGAAAGACAAGATTGCGGAACTTTATACCGTCTATCAGCCGGTTTACAATCTGATTAAAGATGCGGCGGTGGCAAAAAGGAGCGTGGTCAGTCCCGGAGTCGTGGAAATCGAATATTCCAACCAATTGAAGCTTAGAATCAACTATACGGAAAATTATTATTTATCGACACCTCCGAACGCTTTCGAAGTGTTGAACGGGGGGGTGAAAGATTGATGCAAAAAATCAGACTCAAAAGAAAACAGCGCGAATGGCTGAACGGATATCTTTTTATCGGCCTTTGGCTGATCGGTTTGCTGGTCTTTACGATTTTTCCTTTGATGCAGGCAATCTTTTATTCGTTCAACCATGCGACGTTTTACGCCGGGGACATTAAGCTTGAGTGGATTTGGTTTGACAATTTCCGCTATGCGTTTTTCGAAGATACAATTTTCCCGGTCATTTTAGTCAATTACCTGTCGGAAATCATTATCGATGTTCCGTTTGCGATTACCGCGGCCTTGCTGCTTGCGATGCTTTTGAACCAAAAAATCAAACTCCGCAGTTTTTGGCGGGTAATCTTTTTCCTGCCGGTGGTAATATCTACGGGACCGGTTATCAGCGAGTTGATGGGACAGGGTGCGACAAGCATTCCGATGCTTGCCAACAGTTCCTTCGTCCGGTTCATGAACGAGTATCTGCCGACTTTTATCGCCAGACCGGTTTCGCTTTTGTTCGAAAAACTGATTATCGTTCTGTGGTTTTCCGGAATCCAGATTCTCATCTTTTTGGCGGGTTTGCAAAGACTCGACAAAGCGATTTACGAAGCGGCTGCCATCGACGGAGCTTCACCTTGGCAGACATTCTGGAAAATCACCCTGCCGGGCATCAAACCGTTTATTCTGCTGAATGTCGTCTATACGATTGTGTCCCTGTCGTTTTTCGATATGCCGACCAATCCGGGCGAATATACGATTTTAAGCTATATCAGGGCCCAATCTTTTGAAATGGGCCGCCGGGGTTACGGTTACGGCTGTGCCCTGGGAATTATTTACCTGTTGCTGATCTTTTTGCAAATCGGAATTTATTTTCTGTTCCTGAAAGAACGAAAGTCGAGGAGGTGAGGTAAATGCAAAATCTTTCGAAAAGTCTGACAAAAGCCAAACATCAAATCAAAAAGGTCTTGTTTGGCATGAACTATTACAAAGGACTAATTTTCAAAATTGTCGTTTACGCCCTTTTGATAATTTTTGGGTTTTTATATATCTATCCTTTGCTGTTTATGCTTGTGACAAGCCTTAAGGGTCCGGAAGATTTGGTCGATACCTCGATTAAATGGATTCCGCGCGAACTCGTTTTTGCCAATTTCACAACCGCCATCCAGGAGTTGTCGTATTGGAAAGCTTTGTTCAAATCAGTAATCGTGGCTTTGGTTCCGTCCGTAATCAATACGGTTGTCGGTGCCTTATGTGCCTACGGCTTCTCACGCTTCCGTTTTCCGGGCAAGAAAATCCTGTTTGCGATTATGCTTGTTACGTTTATTATTCCGAAGCAATTGATCAACATCCCGCAATACACCTGGTATTACCGGTTAGATATCGTGGGATCGCTCTTTACCTATATTCTCCCGGCAACCTTCGGTCAGGGACTTTATTCGACGATTTATATCCTGGTTCTTTACAGCATGTTCAATCTGATACCGATTCAGCTCGAAGAATCGGCCAAAATGGACGGGGCATCGACTTTGACCATCTTCGTGAAAGTTGCCTTGCCTTTGGTTATTCCGGGCATTATCACGGTTTTCCTTTTCAGTTTCGTCTGGTATTGGAACGATGCAGCGACGGCTGCCCTTTACTTGGCCCAACCGGGCAAAGACTATTGGGCGACTTTGCCGGTCATGCTCGAACGTTACCAAAATACCATCTTCAGCATAACCCACGGCGGAGTCGGTGCGGTGCTTTATCAGGGCATCAGGATGGCCGGAACGCTGCTTTCGATTTTGCCTTTACTGATTATTTATTTTTCGCTTCAGCGCTACTTTGTGGAAAGCGTTGAAAGAACGGGAATTGCAGGTGAATGATATATGGTTGATTTGTCCGCCTTGTTAAAAAGAATGACCTTAAAACAAAAAATTGGTCAGCTGACGTTTCTGGATTTTAAAAACCAGGCTACTTACGAAGATATCAGAGAAGGAAGAGTCGGCGGGTTTTTGAACGTCGGTTTGGACCGGGACGTAAACGAACTTCAGCGGATTGCGATGGAAGAATCGGAATTAAAAATTCCGCTTTTAATCGGCGAAGACGTCATTCACGGTTTCCAAACGATTTACCCTATTCCGATTGCGGAAAGCTGTTCGTGGAATCTGGGGTTAATCGAAAAAAACTGCCATCTGGCCAAACTCGAGGCCTACAACCGCGGCGTCAATTTAATCTTTGCGCCGATGATCGATATCACGCACGACCCGAGATGGGGACGCATCATGGAAACGTGCGGGGAAGACCCTTACCTCACAAGCCAAATAGCCAAAGCCAAGGTGAAAGGAATCCAGAAAGAAGTTGACGGCAAAACTGTCGCCGCCTGTCCAAAACATTTTACCGGCTACGGTGCCGTGGAAGCGGGCCTTGATTACAATACGACCGATTACTCGTTCCACCGGTTGGAAAAGCTTTATCTTCCCCCATTCAAAGCGGCGGTCGATGAGGGAGCTTTTTCGATGATGAGCGCCTTCACCACCTTCAACGATCAGCCGATTGCCTCAAGCAAATTTCTTTTGGAAGAAATCCTGCGCAAAAAATGGGGTTTCGACGGTGTCCTGATTTCTGACTGGGCACAAATCGAACAATTGGTTCCCCACGGGGTGGCCAAGGATAAAGAAGAAGCCTGCCGAAAAGCTATCGAGCTAGGAATCGACATCGACCTGACGAGCAAAGTATATTCGGATTATTTGGAAAAAGTAATCAATGAATTCCCGGAACTGGAAAAAAAACTGGATGAAGCGGTTTTGAGGGTATTAAAACTGAAAGTCAGAATGGGATTGTTCGAAAACCCTTATACCAAACCTGTTATCGAACCGCTCGGGGAAGAACTGCGAAAAGCGGCCAAAGAAACCGCCGACGAATCGATTGTGTTGTTGAAAAACGAAAGTGATGTCTTGCCGCTTTCGGACACAAGCGAAAAACTGCTGGTGGTAGGTCCGTATGTTTTTGACCAAGACGTCCATCTCGGTTCCTGGGCCTGCAAGGGCGAACCCGAAACCAGCGTGTCGGTAAAAGCGGCTTTGGCGGAAAAATTCCAAAATGCCCGGTTTTTGGAAATCAAACCTAACGATCAGATTGATCGCAACCAATTAAAAGAAATATGCCAGGACATCGACAAAATCATAGTTACGCTGGGTGAACCGCGCGAATACAGCGGCGAAAACCACAACCGCCAATTTTTGGATTTGCCGTTCAACCAAAACGAATTGGTGAATGTTCTCTCTTCTTTTAAGAAACCGCTGATTGCTTTGGTGTTTGCGGGGCGTCCGCTTGCCATTGCGGATTTGGCCAAAAAAGCTTCGGGAATTCTTTGGTGCTGGCATTTGGGCGTAGAAGCAGGTTCAAGCATTGCTGACGTACTGACCGGAGAAGTGAATCCGAGCGCGAAACTGACCCAGACTTTCCCCAAAACATTGGGTCAGGTGCCGATTTATTACAACCGTTACCAAACGGGAAGGCCCGAACTTTTGAGTTATGTGGACGGGGACTTGGAACCGCTCTATCCTTTCGGTTTCGGGCTTCACTACGGATGCGTAAGATACGAACAAACCGAAACCGAATATTTAGCCGCCACCGAGCAATTAATCGTAAAAGTCCGGTTGGAAAACGAAGGCAAAACGCCGATTAAAGAAATCGTTCAGGTATATTTTTGTTCCAGATACAACCGGAAATTGCGTCCGGCAAAAGAGCTTTGCGGATTTCAGAAGGTTTTGCTTGAACCGGGTCAAAGAAAGACAGTAAAAATCGCCATTGAACTGAAAGAACATTTTGACTGCGACGAATTGAAAAACGGATTAACGCTCGAAATAACAGCGGGTCCAAACTCACAGGAAGGTTTGAAACAGACAATGCAAATAAAAGGAGGGCAAGCATGGTTAATATAAAAGATTTGGCCAAAGAAACCGGTTATTCGGTTGCCACTGTTTCCAAAGCTTTGAACGATTATCCCGATGTTTCTCCCAAAACCAAAAAAGCAATCATGGCCAAAGCCAAAGAACTCGGTTATTTTCCGAATTCTTTCGGAAAAAATTTGGTTACCAAAAGATCGTTTACCATCGGAGTGGTCTTCGAAGAACAATCCGGCGTGGGATTATCGCATCCTTTCTTCGGAGAAGTTTTAAGTATCATCAAAACCCACATCGAAATGCACGGATACGATATGCTTCTGATGAGCAAAAAAATCGGCTCTTTCGTCAGATCATATATGGATCACTGTTATCAGAAGGGCGTTGACGGGGTTATCGTCATCAGTGCCGATTTGGACAAGGAAAACTACAACCGTTTAATCGAAAGCAGTTTGCCGATGGTTTTGATTGATTTCCAAAACGATGTCAAAAACACCATTTATACCAACAACTACAAATCGACCTTTGAATCGGTCAAGTATCTGGTCGACAGAGGACACAAAAAAATCGGTTATATTCGCGGGGACTTAAACCGTTTTACCGGTAAGGAACGCTATGCGGGATTTCTTGCGGGGTGCAAACATTTCGGGCTTCCCGTTTCGGACGATTTGATTTTCGACGGTCGCCAATATTTGTTTGCCGAAGGGGAAAAAGTGGCGGGTTTCATCAAACAGATGTCCGATCCCCCGACCGCAATCCTTTGCGCGAGCGATACCTTGGCCATCGGTTTGATGAAAGGATTGCTCAATCACGGAATCCGGGTTCCGGAAGATATCTCCATCATGGGATTTGACGATATCCGGATGGCGGCCCAGATCTTTCCGGCTTTGACGACGGTGGCCCAGGACAAGCAAACCATCGGAAAGCGGGCGGCCGAAAAATTAATCGACCAAATCAACAATCCGCACCAACAGGTCGAGGCCATCATGGTAGACGGAATGATTATCGAACGTCAGACGGTTTTGGACTTGACCAAAAAACAATAATCAACAAAAAAAGGTTTCTGCCGGAACCTTTTTTTATTTTTCTTATTGCATTTTTGTCCTGAATAAGGTATAA
>DCTZ01000032.1 GCA_002329485.1 Caryophanales bacterium UBA1427
TGCACTTCATATTACAAACAAGTAATTTCGGGTTTGTTCCCTTACCGAATCCGACCAAAACTTTTTCCTGATGTTATTATGGCCGTTTTTTTCGCATTATTTACTTTTTTTAAGCAATTAAGCGACAAAATATTTCTAAAGAATAGTTCATAATAAGATAGTAACAGGTAAATTACGAAAAAAGAAACCAAAAACCGCTTGCACAAAAAGGATTTACCGGCCTTTTCGGCTTTTTGTCAAAAGGTCGGCTGAGACTCTTTTACTTGCAATTTGGTTGAAAATATGGTAATATTATATAGCATTTATAAAAATGATAATCATCTCAACTAAAAAAATAGAAATTCAAATCTTACCAAATGGAGGAAAATTATGCAAACGATGAAAATTGATGGCCCAATGTTTCGACAATTAGTTGTTAATGGGGCTAATAATCTTCGGGCCAATTATCGTGAAGTTGATGCTTTGAACGTTTTCCCTGTGCCGGACGGCGATACAGGAACGAATATGAAGATGACAATCGAAGCAGGTGTCAACGAAATCAGCACCTGCGAAGAAAAATCGATTTATGAAATGGCCAAACGCTTGTCGCGGGGAATGTTGATGGGGGCCCGGGGAAATTCCGGTGTTATTTTATCTCAATTGTTCCGGGGTATTTATAAAGGTTTGGCAGAATACGAAGAGGTCGGCGCTTTGGAGTTAAGCCGTGCTTTTAAATCGGGTGTTGCTCAAGCCTACAAAGCGGTTATGAAACCGGTCGAAGGAACAATTCTTACGGTCGCCCGGGAAGCAAGCGAATTTGCCGGATCTAAGGTGAGGAAAAAAACCAGCATTGACGAATATTTTGACCTTTACCTTAAGGAAGCGCGAGCATCGCTCGAACGCACCCCGGAACTGCTTGACGTATTGAAAGAAGCCGGTGTTATCGACTCAGGCGGTGCCGGATTTATTTATATTATCGAAGGGATGGCCAAAGCCTTAAAAGGCGAAATAATCGAAGTGGCCCCAACCGAAAAACCTGCCTTAAGCATCAAGTCCGACTTTGATGCCCACAGCGAATTGACTTACGGTTACTGTACCGAATTCGTGCTTCAGTTGCAACACAAGAAAGTCAATATCGCCAATTTCACTACCCAGGATGTTATGGGCTTTTTGGAATCGGTCGGCGAATCGATTGTCGCCGTTAAGGACGAAGACTTATTGAAAGTTCATATTCATACCGCTTCTCCGGGAACGGTTTTGAACCATTTCCAACAATACGGCGAATTTGTCACGCTTAAAATCGAAAATATGCAGGTTCAGCATACCGAAAGTCCGGTTGAAAAACAGGAAAACTGCGATTGCGAAGACTGCGTGGAAATGCGCAAAGCCGCACCGAAAAAATTTGGCGTAGTAGCGGTAGCATCGGGCGAAGGATTGACAGCCACTTTCAAAGAAATGGGTGTTGATTATGTCGTTAAAGGCGGCCAAAGCATGAACCCGTCATCCGATGATTTTGTCAAGGGATTTGAAGCGGTTAACGCCGAAAACATTATTGTTTTCCCGAATAACTCCAATATCATCATGACTGCCGAACAAGCCGCAAAATATTACGACAAAGCCAATGTCTATGTTGTACCGAGCAAATCGCTGGCCCAAGGTTATGCTGCTTTGACAATGCTTGAATTTTCGAGCGGCGATATCGAAAGCATTCTTTCGGAAATTCAGGGCGTAATCGAAAACGTCACTACGGGATTGATTACTTATTCGATTAGGGATGCGGAATTCGACGGGGTGCACATCGAAAAAGGCGATTTTATCGGCATTTGCAACGGTAAAATCGTATGTTCGGCCAAAACAAAAGAAGAAGCTTGCATTAAGTTATTGGAAAAAGCCGATCTGTGCGAAAAAGAAATCATCACCATTATTTATGGCGCCGATGTCACGGATGATAACCTGTCGCAGATTCGCAAATTTATCGAAACCGAATACGAGGATTTGGAAATCGATGTAATTAATGGTAAGCAAGAAATCTACAGTTATATTTTGGCAATTGAGTAAGGGAAGGTTAACCACTTCCTTTTTCCAAACAGAGGGGGTAAATTTTGCAAAACATTAAATTAGCATCCGAGGAGTATATTCTAGCACGACACAAAACAACACTGAAAAAACAAGGGATTGAGACAGTTGCCGATTTATTGTTTGAATTTCCCGTACGATACGAAAACTTTACGGTTACGCCGCTAAAAGATGCCAAACTCGACGAAATCGTGGTTTTGGAAGGCAGCGTCGTCAGCAAGGTCACGGTTACTTATCTGAAAACCAAACTGACGACTTTGTCATTTTTGTTTGAAGTCGAGGGAAAGATTATTCGTGCTACCATTTTCAATCGGACATATTTGAAAAACAAACTTGATTACGGAACCTTAATCCGCGTAAGCGGTCGGTTCTATCAGTCTTTTTATAACTTTACCGTCAATTCGCTCATTCTTTGCGACGAAATCAACCGGGATATCGTTCCTATCTATCGCATCAAAGATATCAGCGAAAGCAAATATTTAGAAATTGTCGATAAGGTGTTCCATAAATATAAGGACAGAATTGAGGAAACATTACCGGAAGAACTCCTGCAAAAATACCGTTTAATCAGTCTCAAGGAAGCGGTCCGGATTCTTCATTATCCTTCCTCGCTGCAGGAACTCGAAAAAGCTTATCAACGTTTCAAATACGAAGAATTACTGAAATACCAATTATCGATGAAATACCTGCAATACATGCGTAAGAAAAACCATTATTGCGAACCGATCAATGTTCATTATGACAAGCTGGAAACTTTGGAAGAGAACCTGCCTTATGAACTGACTGCCGACCAAAAGAAAGCCATCCGGGAAATCCTGGAAGATTTGAAAGCCCCTTATCCGATGAATCGGCTGTTGCAGGGGGAAGTCGGAAGCGGAAAAACCATCGTGGCGATGATGGCAATGCTTGCGGTAGTGAGCGACGGCTATCAGGCAGCCTTTATGTGCCCGACGGAAATCTTATCCCAACAGCACTATGTTACGATATCCAACACTTTAAAAGAGTTTAATTTGGAAATCGCGCTTTTAACTGGTTCCACGCCGGCAAAAACCCGTACGCAAATTCTTAAAGGCTTAAAAGACGGCACAATCAATATTGTCGTGGGAACCCACGCGTTGTTTCAAAAAGATGTGGAATATGCCGCTTTGGGAATTGTAATTGCGGATGAAGAACACCGTTTCGGCGTACGCCAGCGAGTTTCCATCAAGAACAAAGGCCAAGAAGTCAACTACCTCAAGATGAGCGCAACCCCGATTCCGCGAACCTTGGCCATTACCGCTTACGGCGATACCGATATTTCCATCATCAAAACGATGCCGATAAACCGTAAGCAGGTAATCACCAAATACGTGGCGCCAAACGAAAAGAAAATGGTCATCAACCATATGAAAGATGAACTGAAGGCGGGTCATCAAATCTATGTCGTTACGCCTTTAATCGAAGAATCGGAAAGTTTGGCCAGCGCCAATGCCACGGAAATCTACGACAACATGAAGAAATATTTTGCGGGCATAACCGAAGTGGGACTTCTCCACGGCCGCTTAAAGACCAACGAAAAAGAAGAAATCATGCAACGCTTCCTGAACAAAGAAATCGGCATTCTCGTTGCCACGAGCATTATCGAAGTCGGCGTGAATGTCATCAATGCGACCTCGATTGTGATTTTGGGAGCGGAACGTTTCGGTGTTGCCACTTTGCATCAGCTCCGCGGACGCGTCATGCGAAGCGATGCGGTACCGTATTGCTTCTTGTTTGCGGAAACGACGAACGAAAAAACCGAAGAACGTTTGAAGATGTTGGAAAACACCACGGACGGTTTTGTTTTGGCGGAATATGACTTGCGCAATCGTGGCCCAGGGGAATTTTTCGGCGAAAAACAATCGGGAACCCTTAACTTCCAATTTGCTGATTTAAAAACCGATAGCGATATTTCCGAATGCGCCAACCGCGATTCGGAAGCGATAATTAATAATCCGTTATTCTTAACAGGTAAAGAATACCGGGCATTATTCGAAGAGGCTCAGAAGAATTATCTCATTAAGAATCAAGAATTAGATTGATTAAGGAGGAAATCAAATGATAAAGTTAGCAATTGATGCCATGGGGGGAGATTTTGCACCGGAAATAACCGTCAAAGGGGCTATGGATGCTGTGCAAGAATTTCCGGATTTGGAACTTGTTTTGTACGGCGACGAAGCCAAAATCAAAACCTATCTGACCAATTCCGAACGGATTACCATCGTTCATGCGCCGCGGATGATTGAAATGGGCGAAAAAGACCCGATCGGGGAAATCCGGCGCAACCGCGATACTTCGATGGTAATGGCGTTTAATGCGGTGAAAGAAAAAGAAGTCGACGGCGTGGTTACGGCCGGTCCGACCCAGGGAGCGATTGTGGCTGCCCATCTGGTCATCCGTCGAATCAAAGGAATGAAACGGGTGGCAATCTGCCCGAATGTGCCGTCGTTCAAAAAAAGCGGAGCCATCATTCTCGATGTCGGCGCCAATACTTCGATTGATCCCGAACATTTGTTGCAATTTGCCCAATTTGCCAATATCTATGTCAAAGAAGTCAAAGGCATCGAAAATCCGATTATCTATCTGCTCAACATCGGAACCGAACCGGGCAAAGGACGGGAATTGGAAAAGGAAACCTATGCCCTTTTGCAGGCTTCGGGGTTAAACTTTAAAGGCAATCTCGAACCTAAAGAACTCCTGATGAGCGATGCGGATATAATTCTCACCGACGGTTATACAGGAAATATCGCCATGAAAACTTTCGAAGGGACCGCCAAAGCGTTTGGCCATGCTTTGAAAGAAGAAATCGGTTCCAGCTTCTTCGGTAAAATCGGTTATCTTTTCATGCGCAAAAACCTCAATCGTTTCAAAGCCCGTTTCAGTGCCGATGAAGTCGGCGGCGCTACGCTCTTTGGTGTAGACGGCGTGGTTATCAAAGCCCACGGCGCAAGCAGTGCTTATGCTTTCAAAAATGCCATTCGGTTGGCCAGAAGAATGGTAGCCGGAAAAGTCATTGACAAGATGCGTGGTTATCTGCAGGAACATCCGATTGAAAGGTCAGATGAAAGTGATCAATCTTGAGTTATTGGCTGAGTTAAACCGGAAGTACCATCTCAACATCGAACCGAAACCGCTGATTGTCAAGGCCTTTACCCATTCCTCTTACGGGGAACAGGAAAGCAACGAACGCTTGGAATTCCTGGGCGACTCGGTATTGGGGATGCTGGTGGCAACGTATCTTTATCGTCATTTTCCGCACTTTAACGAAGGCGAAATGACGAAGATGCGGGCGACGTATGTTTGCGAAGACGCCAACAGCCAATATGCCAAAGAAATGGGTTTGGATAAAATGATTCTTCTTGGCAAGGGCGAAGAATTAAGTGGTGCCAGACGCCGACCTTCAACCCTATCAGATCTCTTTGAAGCTTTCCTTGGAGCCGTGTATTTAGAATACGGAATTGATGAAGTCAAAAAAATCTTGGACCAGGTAGTGTTCCCGCACCTCTTGGCCAATGACGTCAAACCGTTTATCGATTACAAAAGCCGGCTGCAAGAAGCGCTTCAGGCCGATGGTCCGACCAGACTCGTTTATCGGTTGGATAACGTGGAAGGTCCTCCTCATAACCGCACCTTCACCATGAGTGCGGTGCTCGACGGAGTGAAACTGGGAACCGGAGTCGGACGCACCAAAAAAGATGCCACGCAGGATGCCGCGCGCGAAGCTTTGAAAACAATGGCGATAATTAAATAACACCAAAAACCCCTCTTTTTCATAGGCTAAAAGGGGGGATTTATTTATGTCGACTTGGCAAATGGCGGTTATACTGATGGGAGCGGTTATCCTTGCGCTTGGTGTCTTTTTATTAAAAAAGCCCGAAACAAAGAAAGCGGAAGAAAGGAAAATAACGGTTTTAATCTGCGGAATCAACGGCAAAATGGGGTCCTTTATTTCGGAAAGTTTAGCCGGATCGTATCGGATCATCGGCCTTGACCCTAAAGGGAAAAATGCCAAGTGGCCTTGCTTTTCGGATTTGCGAGAAGCCTTGGAGGAAATCCCCGATATTATGGTGGATTTTGCGGGGGCGAAAGGCATCGATAATCTCCGAAAAGCTTTGCTTTGGGGGCTTCCGGTCGTAAGCGGCTCAACCGGTTTTTCGGAACTGGAAATCGAAGAACTGGTCGATTTGGCCAAAAGAAAACGCACCTCCTTGATTATGAACGCAAATTTTTCGAGCGGCATTTCCGATATCCGGGAATTACTGATTAAAGTCAAAGACCGTTATGCCTTTAAAATTACAGAAGCGCATCACAAATCCAAAAAAGACGCTCCTTCCGGAACCGCAAAACTTCTCTCCCGGATTTTGGGTGTGGAAAGCGAAAAAATCGAAGTAGTCAGAAACGACGATTTTACCCCGCGCCACACCGTAGAACTGCTTAAGCAGGGTGAACGGATTACCATAACCCACGAGGTATTTGACCGCAGCGCCTATTTAAAAGGCATCGGGGAAGCGATGGAACTTGCTTTATGCAGCTTTATTGTCCGGGTTAATGGAACGGACCAAAACTAAGATTTTTGCGAAAAATAAGGCCTTTTTAGCCCTTAAAAGCCCTAAAAAAAAGATTAACGTTAAAATTGTCAAATAAAGTTGGTTTATGTTATAATTGTCATAACAAAAGGAGGGCTAAAAATGAATAACTACAGCAAACTCATCAAAGCAAATCTGATTTCGTTTAATACGGCACTCCTTACGAACTACAAAAAGTTGGGATTGGACGAAATTGATGCCATCATCATTTTGCATTTGTATCACCAAAAGCGTGATCGCGATGACTTCCTTTCAATCCGTTCGCTGCGTCTGAAAATGACGATCGATCAAAAACGTTTATCCGAACGGATTTACAAATTGGTGGAACGGGGCTTTATCGAACTTTTCATTGAAGACGGCCAAAAGGAACAATTCAGTTTGAATCCGACGATTGAAAAACTCGGCCTTTGTTTCGAGGAAAACCCCGTAGTGGACGAACAAAAAGAACGCAAAGAATTGGTGCAAAGAATTGTCGAATATACCGAAACAAGTTATCAGAAAACCTTATCCCCGACGGATTTGGAAATTATCAACGGTTGGGTTGACGAAGGGTATACTTACGAACAAATGACCGAGGCTATCTTTGATAGTCTGAAAGCCAAAAAGATGCACTTGAGGTATGCGGACGCGATTTTGATCAGTCGAAACCAAAAACGCAATCAAGTTGCCGTTGACCCATCGATTAAGGAGATGCTTGATCAGGTATATGTTAAGAGAAGATAGTTATCAATACAAACCGGTTAAGCATGACGAAGCGTTTTGGCAGTTGCTTCGGGAGACTTTTCCCAATGCCCGTTGCGAACTCAATTATCGCAATATTTACGAACTCGCCATCAGCGTAATCTTGAGCGCACAATCGACGGATAAAGCGGTCAACGAAGTGACGCCGGCTCTTTTCAAAAAATACCCGCGCATCGAAGCGTTGGCGGAAGCTACCGAAGAAAAGGTCATACCTTATATCAAGAAGCTCGGTTTATACAAAAACAAAGCGAATCATATCATTCAGTTCGCCAAAACCGTGCAGGCGGATTTTGACGGCGTAATTCCCTCCACAATCGAAGAATTGATTCTGCTTCCCGGGGTCGGCCGGAAAACCGCCAATGTAATTGTTTCGGAAGGGTTCGGCTTGCCGGGGCTGGCGGTTGACACGCATGTGGAACGCGTCAGCAAGCGGCTCGGATTGGTCAGTCCCACCGACAACAGTTATCAGGTGGAATTGAAACTGAAACGCCTGTTGCCGCCGGAAAAATGGCATGAAGTTCACCACCAATTGATTTTCATGGGACGGTATCTGTGCCTGGCCCGAAAACCTCGTTGTTCCCTTTGCCCGTTCCGGGAAGAATATTGCCAAATGATCCATCATAAAAAATGACAAAAACCACCCCTCGTTTATGTTAAAATAAATCGCAAAGGGTGGTTTTTTATGCGCGTTAAGATTTTCGACGAAAGCCATGAACAGGATTTGGAAATCAAAGTCAACGAATTCTTAAAGAAGCTGACTCCGGAACAGCTGATTGACTTGCAATATCAGGTGGCGGTTCTGTACGACGAACGCGAACAGATCTATTGTTTCAGCTGTCTGATTTTTTACCATGAAAACAAATTAACTTTGGCTTCCGAGACCAAGAAGTTTTTTTAAAGTATCCCAATCGGGATCGATAAAAATGGTTTTTTGGTTGGTGTAGGTCACAAAAGAACCTTTTTGACCCGGTACTTTTTTGACATTTTTCACCAAAGTATAATCGACCGGCACGCTCGAGGATTGGGCAAACGAAGAGTGCAGGGCGGAAAGATGCGCGCAAATTCTAATCAGTTTTTCGGTCAATTCCGGTGCCCGCAGGATGACGTGAGCGCTCGGGGCTTTTTGGACATGGAACCAGTAATCGCTTTTTTGGGCCAAGGTATGTGTCAGAAAATTGTTTTGCAAATTGTTTTTGCCGACCCAAATCGTGGCTCCGTCGACTTGGTAAGTCAGGTAAGATTTCGGCTGTTTAACTTTTATCTTGGGTCCGGAAAGCAATTGTTCGTTCAAAAGTTCGGCCTTGATTTCCTGCAGGTCGGAGTCGTTTGCCTGTTTTATTTGGTCAAGCAGGCTTTCCAGATAGATGATTTCGTTTTCGGTTTTCGCGATTTCGCGGGTCAAGTGTTCGAGAGCATTTTCGCTCTTTTTAATTTTGGCGAAAAACTGATTTAAGTTTTGGCTCGGGGAAAGCTGGGGATTCAGTTTTATCGTGACGGGTTCGCCGTTATGGTAAAAATCTTCCGCCACGATTTCCTCGTCACCGGGCTTTATGCGATATAGATTGGCTTGCAACAACATCGCCGAATTCTTGGTTTCCAGTTTCTTTTCCGCTTCCGTGAGATCGTCTTTAAGGTTGGCGAGTTTCGTCTTTTGATGGGCAAGTTCCCGCCTGACGACTTTCGAAAGAAGGTTGGAAAGGGGATTGGTTTCTTTGAAAAAGGTTGATTTTACGTCTTCCAAAAGGGAAGAAATCGTTGAGTAATATTTGCGTTCTCCTTCCAGATGGGGAAGGTCAAATACGTAAAAAGCGGGTTTTTTTTCGGTTTTGATCAAGACCGGTTTGGTTTCTTGATAGATTAACCGGTCGACGGAACCCTGAAAATTAATCGCATTTTTCAAAAGGGGGGAAATTCCTTCCAATTGGTTCAGGACTTCCGTTTTCTGCACATCGGTTAAATCCTTCCCGAAAGGATTGATTGAACCCTGTTTGCCGGGATAGCGGTAAGGCGCTTTCGGAATAATCGTTCTTAATTCCTGAAGACCCGGACTGAGTTTGCGAATCGAATCGATAATGGTTAGGTTAGAAGTAGTCAGAATCAGGTTGGAATTGCGACCCATGATTTCCAAAAACAGATGGTACAGACATTCGTCGCCCAATTCGTTGAAAGACCTGATATCGATTACTACGATTCGGTCGTTGTCGACCTGCCAAATCTTCTCGATGATGCCTCTTTCCAGGTATTTGCGCAGATTCATGCAAAAGGAAAAAGGCATTTCGGGATTGGTGCGTTTTTGGGCGGAAAGAAAACAACAAGGGAAATTCAAATCAGAAGAAAGCAGAAATTGCCAATTCTGGTGGTTGGACCGAATATTCAGAATGACTTCCAAGGGAGTTGGTTGGTTGATTTTATTGATTTTTCCCCCTTGTAAAGAGTTGTTAAGTTCCTGAACCAAGTAATGGATAAATACGCCGTCGATAGCCATGATATCACCGCCTTAATGTATATTATACCAAAAGTGGTTCCAAAATAAAATCAATATGTATATTTCCTTGAAAAAAAAGCGGTTTTGTGATAGAATAAATCAAAACAATTTTTTTAGCAAGATTTACTAGCGACTTTAGGAGGTTGCAAAATGAAGTTAAACCAGAAAGGACTCCTAATCGTACTATCTGGGCCATCAGGTGTGGGAAAGGGAACCGTGCGCGAAGCTCTGTTTCGTCAAAAAGGCCATGATCTTCTCTATTCCGTTTCGATGACAACCAGACCGCCGAGAGAAGGAGAAGTCCATGGTCGGGAATATTTCTTTATCTCACCAGAGGAATTTAGAGAACGAATCAAGAACAATAAATTTTTGGAATATGCGGAATTTGTCGGCAATATGTACGGAACCCCGGCCGACATCGTAGAAAAACATTTACAGGAAGGCAAAGAAGTCGTTTTGGAAATCGATGTCCAGGGCGCGCTGCAAGTCAAAGCCAAAATGCCGGATGCGGTATTTATTTTTATCGCTCCCCCTTCGTTCCAAGCTTTAAAAAACCGTTTGTTGCAACGGGGAACCGAAGATGACGAGAATATTCAAAAACGTTTGGCCAAAGCTCGTCGGGAATTGGATTTTGCCCCCGCTTACGATTATATCGTTGTAAACGATGAGGTGAATAATGCGGCGGATCGGATTATGGCCATCATTCGGGCCGAACACGCCAAGTGCAGCCGCAGTCTCGAAGGATATTTTAAGTTATTGGAGGAAGAAGATGAACAGGAATAATCAAAACGAAGGAATGCGTTATCCTTCCATTGACCAATTGATTGCCAAATCGCCGTCTAAATACAAATTGGTGATTGCGGTGGCAGAACGGGCCAAAGAAATCGAAAGAACAAAGAAGACATATCTTGAAAAGACGCAAAACAAAAAAAGCATCGGTATCGCCTTGGAAGAAATTTATCACGATAAAGTCGTGATTAAGTCAAGGGACGAAAATGAAAAAAACCATTAGCGAATTAATCAAAAGTTACCAGGAAAAAATGCAGTTTGCCCGGGCTTTCCAGTATGCCTTGTGGATGATTGGCTGGGATACCGAAACCGAAGCTCCGAGGGGAGCGCTGGAAGAAAGAAGCCTTCATGTGGGAACTTTATCCCGGGAATTGCATAATTTTACAACTTCCCCGGAAACGATTGATCTGATTCAGGAATTATTCGACCGCCGGGACGAGTTGGATTCGCGTTTGCAGATTGAAATCAAAAAGACCCATAAAAGTCTAATGCGTCAATTGAAAGTTCCGGTGGATGAATATGTCGAATATCAAATGCTTTTGGCCAAAACGCAAAACATTTGGGCGCAGGCCAAAAACAACAACGATTACAATGCTTTTAAGCCGTATTTGGAAAAAATCATTTCCTTTGAAAGAAAATTAATTTCTTATTGGGAAACCGACAAACTGAAAGGTTACGACGTATTGCTTGACCTTTACGAAGAAGGAATGACGGCGAAAGAATACGATGAATTCTTCGCGGCTTTGAAAAAGGATTTGGTTCCGTTTGTCAAAGAAATCACGTCGCTTCCGAAACGGGAATTTCCTTTTTTGAGGCTGTCTTACGATATCGACAAGCAAAAAGCTTTTTCCCATTATATTATGGATGTAATGATGTTCGATCGCAACCGCGGTCTGATGAAAGAAAGCGAACATCCGTTTACTTCCGGAGTGACGAGCCAAGACGTACGGTGGACCAATCACTTCCACGAAAAGCTGATTACTTCCAGCATCTTTTCCGCCATCCACGAACTCGGTCATGCCACTTACGAACAACAATGCAATCCGGAACTTGACAAAACCAATCTCGGTGGCGGCGCCAGCATGGCCATGCACGAATCGCAATCGCGTTTCTACGAAAATATTATCGGCCGCAGCCCTGCTTTTTGGAATGTCCATTTCGCCAAACTTCGGGAATTGTTCCCAAGTCAGCTAAAAGACGTTACAGCGGAAGAATGGGTCAAAGCGGTTAATCTCGTGGAAAATTCTTTGATTCGCACCGAAGCCGACGAACTCACCTATCCGCTTCATATCATGGTTCGCTACGACATGGAACGCGCCATCATGAAACAGGAACTATCCGCGGACGAACTTCCCGGAGAATGGAACCGATTGATGAAATCTTATCTGAATATCGATGTTCCGAGCGATAAAGAAGGCGTCTTGCAGGATGTTCATTGGTCGGGTGGAATGTTCGGTTATTTCCCTACCTATGCTTTGGGAAGTGCCTATGCCGCGCAGATTTATCATGCGATGAAACAGGATTTCGACGTTGATGCATCGCTATCCGCCGGCAACACCCAAGCCATCAACGAATGGCTGAAACAAAAAATCCATTGGCACGGTGCCACCAAAACCGCCAAGGAATTAATCATGGAAGCCACGAACGAACCATTTAACCCTAAGTATTATATCGATTACTTAAAAACCAAATATCAAGCAATCTATCGTTAAAAGGGATAAAACCGTATCTTGACATACGGTTTTATCTCATTTATAAAACGGATTAAGAAAGGAGATAAAGCTATGTTAAAACGGTTTGTCAGATATTACCGTCCTCATCTCGGGCTTTTGATTTTGGATTTAATCAGTGCGCTGTTGGTAGCCGGAATCGATTTGATTTTCCCGAGCGCAACGCGCAATATCCTCAATGTTTATATTCCGAACAACAACTTAAAAGCCGTTTATTATATCGGAATGCTTTTGTTGATCTTTTATATCGTAAGGACCGTTCTTTCCTACATTATCAACTATTGGGGCCATATGATGGGGGCACGGATTGAACGCGACATGAGGAAAGATTTGTTCAGTCACTTGGAACAGATGGACGATAAATTTTTCGACGAAAACAAAACCGGTGTTTTGATGAGCAATCTTACCAATCATCTGCACGACATTTCGGAAATGAGTCACCACGTTCCGGAAGACTTGTTTATTTCGGTCATTATGCTAGTTGGCAGTTTCACGATTCTTTGCTTCATCAATGTGCCGCTAACTTTGATAATTTTTGCCATTCTCATGTGCCAGGCTTATTTTGCGATGAAACGAAGAAGCAAAATGCGCGACAGTTTCCGCAGCGTCAGAACGACCCACGGGGAACTTAACAGCAAAATCGAAAGCAGTTTAGCCGGAATCCGTCTTACCAAAGCTTACAACAACGAACAGTTCGAAGTCGAAAAGTTTGAAAACATCAACGAAGTCTATGCTTCGAGCTGGACGGAAGCTTACCGCCAAATGGCTATCTTTTCGTCGGGCAACGAACTGTTTAATGCGGTTATCAATTTGATGCTTTTGGTAATCGGGGCCATCTTTGTTTCCAAGGGCGATATTGACAGTAACGATCTCCTTGCTTATTTCCTATATATCAACTTTTTGACCCGCCCGGTCAACCGCTTGATTGCGATGACCCAACAAATCCAACAAGGCTTTTCTGGTTTCGAAAAGTTTACGTCGATTATGGATATCAAACCGTCCATCACGAATCTTCCGGTAGCAATCCCTTTGGAAAACCCGAAAGGAAAAATCGAGTTTCGCAATGTTTCTTTCAGCTATCAGGAAGATAACGAAGAAGGGGAAAGCGTTCAACATGTTTTGAACAACTTCAATCTCGTCATCGAACCCGGCAAAAAAGTTGCCATCATCGGCGAAACAGGCGTGGGAAAATCCACGATTTCCCGGTTGATTCCGCGATTCTATGAAGTTAATCAAGGAGAAATCCTAATCGACGATGTGCCGATTAAGCAATACGAACTGTCCAGTTTAAGACGCGCCATCGGCCACGTCCAGCAGGATGTCTTCATTTTCTACGGTACCATCAAGGACAATATCCTGTACGGCAAACCTGATGCGACCGACGAAGAAGTCATCGAAGCTGCCAAACGGGCGAATATCCATGATTTTATCGCGAGTCTGGAAGAAGGTTATGAAACAATCACCGGCGAACGCGGGGTTAAATTGAGCGGCGGTCAGAAACAGCGGATTGCGATTGCCCGGCTTTTCCTCAAGAAACCGCAGATTGTCATTTTGGACGAAGCTACCAGTTCCCTGGACAATGCGACCGAACGCTTTATCCAAGCTTCCTTTGACGAATTGACCAAAGACAAAACCAGTATCATCATTGCCCATCGCTTATCGACTATCCGCCACTGCGACGAGATTATCGTTTTGGGTCGGGAAGGAATCATTGAACGGGGCAACCACGATGAATTAATTGCCAAGCAAGGCGTGTATTATCAATTGTTGTTGGATCAATAATTCGGTTCGATTTGGCAAAAAACGCTGTATAAAATCTCCCGAAAGGTAAAAAATAGTGTCTGAAATCGAAAAATTTCTTATCATATCGTTAGACAAAAAAAGAAAAAACATGTATAATTTACAAGGTTGAATAAATATAGGTTTTGGCGCAAGTCAAAACTATATTTTATTGGATATTGAAACACCCGGACATGTGGAGAATGTAGCGGGAACCAATAGTACAGTTATAGTACAGAAAGGAGAAATAAGTATGCCAACAATTAACCAACTAATTCGGAAATCACGTGAAGATAAGGTCAGAAAATCCAAATCTCCTCATCTAGGAATCGGATGGAATTCCCTAAAAAAGATACATACGACGCTTAACTCTCCTCAAAAGCGCGGTGTATGTACGCGTGTTACAACCATGACACCAAAGAAACCAAATTCGGCAATTCGGAAGATGGCCCGTGTTCGGTTATCCAACGGTATCGAAGTAACTGCATATATTCCGGGAATTGGACATCGTTTGCAAGAACACAGCGTGGTTTTGATTAGAGGCGGCCGTGTTAAGGACTTACCAGGTGTGCGTTACCACATTATTCGCGGTACGCTTGACGCAACTGGCGTTGAAAAACGCAAACAAGCTCGTTCCAAATACGGTGCGAAACGCCCTAAACCTACAACTGCAAAAAAATAATTAATTGATGGAAAGAAAGGAGGAATCAACATGCCTCGTAAAGGTCATGTACCAAGACGAAAAGTTCTACCAGACCCAATCTACAATTCAAAGCTCGTTACCAGACTGATCAACAACATCATGCACGATGGTAAGAAAGGGGTCGCACAACAGATTTTATACGGCGCGTTTGAACGGGTTGCCAAAACCACGGGACGCGATCCGCTCGAAGTGTTTGAACAAGCGCTTCAAAACATCATGCCTCAATTAGAAGTTCGCTCTCGACGGGTAGGAGGCGCGAACTATCAAGTTCCAGTAGAAGTACGTCCGGAAAGACGCTATACCTTAGGTCTCAGATGGTTAACCAACTATGCCCGATTACGCAATGAAAAGACAATGGAAGAAAGATTAGCAAAAGAAATTATTGATGCAGCCAATGGTGTTGGTGCCGCCGTCAAGAAACGCGAAGATACACACCGGATGGCTGAAGCCAATAAAGCCTTCGCTCATTATCAATGGTAATTAGGTGAAGACAATGCCTCGTGATGTATCAATAGCAAATACGCGTAATATCGGAATAATGGCCCATATTGATGCGGGGAAAACCACCTTTTCCGAACGGGTTTTGTACCATACCGGCAAAATCTATAAAATCGGAGAAACCCACGATGGGGCTGCGCAAATGGACTGGATGGAACAAGAACAGGAAAGAGGAATCACCATTACTTCGGCCGCAACCACCGCTTATTGGCGTGGTTATCGGATTAATTTAATCGATACCCCAGGGCATGTCGACTTTACGGTTGAAGTAAGTCGTTCGCTTCGTGTTCTTGATGGTGCTGTTACCGTATTGGATGCTCAAGCGGGGGTTGAACCACAAACCGAAACCGTGTGGCGACAAGCTACCGAGTATATGGTTCCTAGACTTGTCTTCATAAACAAAATGGATAAAACGGGAGCGGATTTTAAATACAGCTGCGAATCGCTCCACACTCGTTTGGGTGCTAATGCTCACCCCATTCAATTACCTATCGGTGCCGAAAACCATTTTACGGGTATTATCGATTTAGTGACCCTAAAAGCTTATCAATACCAAGACGGTTCAACGGAAGAAAACAACGTGGAAATCCCGATTCCTGATTACTTAAAAGATGAAGTGGAATATTATCGGGATGAGTTGATAAATGCGGTGGCGGATTTTGACGATGATATTATGAACGCTTATTTGGAAGGCGAAGAAATCACCGTCGAAATGCTCAAAAAAGCCATCCGAAAAGCAACCCTGACCGTTCGTTTCTTCCCGGTCTTATGCGGAACAGCCTTTAAAAACAAAGGCGTTAAAAAAGTGTTGGATGCGGTAATCGATTACTTGCCGGCACCAAATGACGTTCTCGATATGAAAGGACACGATCTTCACGGAAACGAAATCACTGTCCCGTCAACCGATGATGCGCCGTTTGTCGCTTTGGCCTTTAAAGTAATGACTGACCCGTTTGTCGGAAAACTTACTTTCTTCAGAGTTTATTCCGGTCAATTGCAATCAGGCTCTTATATTTACAATGCTTCGAAAGACAAACGCGAACGGATTGGCCGTTTACTCTTAATGCATGCCAATCACCGTACCGAAATCAAAGAAGTATGGGCCGGTGAGATTGCGGCTGCGGTGGGACTACGAGACACGACAACCGGCGACACGCTTTGCGATGCCGATCATCCGGTAGTATTGGAATCGATGCATTTCCCTGAACCGGTTATTTCGGTCGCAATCGAACCGAAATCGAAAGCCGACCAAGACCGGATGGGAATGGCCTTAAACAAATTGGCCGAAGAAGACCCGACATTTAAAACGTACACCAATCCCGAAACCGGTCAAACGATTATTGCGGGAATGGGCGAGCTACATTTGGAAATTATTGTCGACCGTTTAAAACGCGAATTTAAAGTCGAAGCCAACGTCGGCGCTCCGCAAGTCTCTTATCGCGAAACGATTAAGAAGAGCGGGGAAGTCGAAGGAAAATTCGTTCGCCAAAGCGGCGGCCGCGGTCAATACGGTCACGTAGTAATTGTATTCGAACCGAACCCTGGCAAAGGATTTGAATTTGTGGATGAAATTGTCGGAGGTGTAATTCCGAAAGAATACATTCCGGCAGTCAAAAAAGGTCTCGAAAATGCCCTGACAAACGGTAACCTGGCTGGATATACAACCATCGACATCAAGGCAAGACTGGTATTCGGTTCTTACCATGAAGTCGACTCCAGCCAAATCGCTTTCGAAGTCGCCGCAAGCATGGCTTTCAAAGCTTCGAAAGACAAATGTCAGCCGGTGCTTCTCGAACCGATTATGGCGGTCGAAGTAACCGTACCAGAAGAGTATGTCGGAAATGTCATCAGCGATTTGATTGGACGCCGCGGTCGGATTGAAGGTCAATCGAGCCACGGACACATTCAAAATATCAAAGCGATGGTGCCGCTAGCCGAAATGTTCGGTTATTCGACAGCCCTTCGTTCCAACTCGCAAGGTCGGGCAACCTACACAATGCAAATCGACCATTATGAAGAATGTCCGAAATATATTGCCGAGGAAATCATTAAAAAACGCAATGCTTAAAAGTTTGTTTTAACGCATGCTTTAAAAAGTTATTTAGTGTTCTCCTTGCAAAAATTCTCTAAATGTCTTATAATATATTCGATTATAAAAAAATAAGTAAAGAAAGGAAAATGAAAATATGGCAAAGGCTAAATTTGAACGTACTAAACCCCATGTTAATATCGGAACCATCGGTCACGTTGACCATGGTAAAACTACTTTAACATCTGCTATTACTTATGTTTTGGCAGAAAAAGGTTTATCTAAAAAAATGGATTATTCCCAAATCGACGGAGCTCCGGAAGAAAAAGCACGTGGTATTACAATCAATACCTTCCATGCTGAATATGAAACCGAAAAACGTCACTATGCACACGTTNNGCCGACTATGTTAAGAACATGATCACTGGTGCCGCTCAAATGGACGGTGCAATTCTTGTTGTTTCGGCAGCAGACGGACCAATGCCTCAAACCCGTGAACACATTCTTTTGAGCCGCCAAGTAGGTGTTCCAAAAATCGTTGTTTTCTTGAACAAATGCGATATGGTTGACGACGAAGAATTATTGGAACTTGTTGAAATGGAAGTTCGCGATCTATTGAGTGAATACGGCTTCCCAGGCGATGATACTCCAATCATCCGCGGTTCCGCTCTTCTTGCTCTTGAAGGCGATCCAAAAGCTAAACAACCAATCATTGATTTGATGAATGCAGTTGACGAATACATCCCTGAACCGGTTCGCGAAGTCGACAAACCGTTCTTGATGCCAGTCGAAGACGTCTTCACAATCACCGGACGCGGAACAGTTGCTACAGGCCGTGTTGAACGCGGTACCGTTAAAGTCGGCGACACTGTTGAAATCGTCGGTATCAAAGAAACAAAATCCACCGTTATTACCGGTGTTGAAATGTTCCGTAAATTACTTGACCAAGCTCAAGCCGGTGACAACATCGGTGTGCTTCTCCGCGGTATTGCCCGTGACGAAGTTGTTCGTGGACAAGTTCTTGCTAAACCAAAATCAGTTACACCACATGCAGAATTCGACGCCGAAGTTTACGTATTAACTAAAGAAGAAGGCGGACGTCATACTCCATTCTTCTCCAACTATCGTCCGCAATTCTACTTCCGTACTACTGACGTTACTGGTATCATCACTCTTCCTGAAGGAATCGAAATGGTTATGCCAGGCGACAACACTCAAATGCGTGTTACATTGATTCACCCGATTGCCGTTGAAAAAGGAACTAAGTTCTCTATTCGCGAAGGCGGACGTACAGTTGGTTCTGGTTCCGTAACACAAATCGACAAATAGTCGGATCAGAAAACACCAATAAATCAACGGATGGTAAAACCAGGATGCTTAAAGCATTATGAAGCTTTACGCATCCTTTTTTTCATTCTTTTTTGAATTATTTTTTGGGTAAAAATGATATAATATATCTAATTAGGAAACAATAGAGTTAATAAACGAGGAGTCAATATGAAAAGACGGTCTTTTTCCACTTTGCTGATTGGTGCGATTGCTTCGGTTGTTGCCATGGTAATCGGAGTTATTTCCATGATTATCGAAAATTATCTGCTTTTCGGCGGAATTGCGCTCTTTTTGGCGGGCTCTTTATCGCTCGGCGGTTCTTTGATCGGTTATTACCATCATGACCGGTTCGGGGGAATCATCGTGCTCGGCAGCACCTTACTTTATTATTTCACATTGTTAATCTTCAACACTTACGCCTCGCTCTATTATTTTTATCAGGCTTTGTGGTTAAACGGTTTGCTTTTGATGCTTTGCGGCTTTATTTGGCTGGCGGGGATCTTGTCTATTTACCGGATGGAAATCAACGGCACGAAGTTTGACAACAGTGTTTTAGGAGTCAGACCTTCCCGAAATCTGTTGGTTATTATTTTGGGAATCGCTTCGCTGATTGCGGGCTTTATCGTCGTTATTCAGCAACTAAGCGTCGGTTTCATCATCTCCAGCATCGCTTTGATTATCGCAATGGGATTTTTGGCTACGGGTTTGTTTATTTCCGAAATGTACCACACCCGTTTGGGATCGCTTTTGATGAGCGCATCTTTATGGTTTGTGTTAGCGGTGGTGGTAGTGGAAATCAATGCCACCAATGTCGGAATCATTTTTTTGCTGATAGCAATCACTCTTTATATCTTGACCGTAATTGCCGAATGGTGCGGCATCGTAAAACCGGGGACGGAAGTTCATATCGGACCGAAACCGTATCGAGGTAAATAATATGTATATCGACACACATGTTCACTTAAACGATGAAAGATTCAAGGACCGCTTGGAGGAAATTATTTCCGAAGCGGAAGAAGCAGGCGTAAGCCGTTTTATCTGCGTGGGATACAATTTGCAAACTTCGCAGGAAGCATTGAAAATCGCTTCAGAAAAACCTCAGGTCTATGCTTCGCTCGGATTTCATCCGACCGAAATCAAAGGCCTTCAGGAAAAAGATTACCTTTGGCTTGAGGAAATGGCTCAAAACGAAAAAGTCCTCGCAATCGGCGAGTGCGGTTTTGATTTCCATTGGGAAACCACGACCAAAGAAGAACAATACGAAGCTTTTGTCCGGCAAATCGCGATTGCCAAAAAAATCAAAAAACCTTTAATCATTCACTGCCGCGACGCCATGCAACTGACGCTAGAAGTTTTGATCAGTCAGAACGCCCGCGAAGTGGGCGGCGTCATGCACTCCTATTCGGGAAGCAAAGAAATGGCACCGCTTTTTATCAAAGAAAATTTTATGATCGGAATCGGGGGACCGGTAACCTTCTTAAATGCCAAAGCACCGAAAGAAGTTGTTGCCTCTATCGACGAAAATTATCTGTTGTCGGAAACCGATGCGCCTTACTTGGCCCCGCATCCCTACCGGGGAAAAGAAAACCGACCGGTTTATATTCCTTTGATTGTGGCCAAGATGGCTGAGCTTCGGGGTACCGATCAAACCATACTCGCAAAAACAATAATGAACAATGCGCGAAAGTTATTCAAAATTTAAGGAGGAACGGAAATGAAAAAACGAATTTTTTACACCTTAATCATTGTATTCACTTTGATTTCGCTTTCCGGGTGCATGTTTCTTTTTCGCGATAAGCATACCGAAAATAACGTAATTACCAAAAAAATCGATGTCGGGTCGATTACCGTGGAAGATCTCCAAACTTTGGTTCAGGAAACCATCGCCAAAGTGGAAAACACGGTCATCGCCATTACGTATACCGAAGGCGTCTTTCCCCAAACCACTTCCTTGGGAAGCGGGGTTATCATCGAACGCCATACTGTTTTGAAAGATCCAACCAAACCCGAAGCCGATGACAATATCGACTATTACGATTACCTGGTAGTTACCAACCGTCACGTGGTAATGTATAAAACTCGTTTGGCCCGCAATTTGAAAGTTTATTTGGGCAATGTCGACTTAAGCATCGATGCCTCTTGCGTCTATTATGACCGAAATGTCGATTTGGCCCTCGTAAACTTCAAATCGACGGTCTATTTACCGGTTGCGCTAATCGGCGACAGCACGACACTCAAAAAAGGTTCTTTCGCGATTGCCTTGGGAAATCCATATGACTTAAGCTTTTATTCCTCGGCTACTTTCGGTATTGTCAGTCATCCTTTGCGTTATCTGACCGACGATATTTTCAACAGTACCTCAACCAAGGAAAATGTTTATATTCAGCACGATGTTGCCATCAATTCGGGTAACAGCGGCGGCGGATTGTTCGATATTTACGGTAATTTGATCGGAATCAACACGATGAAAATTATCGGTCAAGACAACGATATCGAAAACATGGGTTTCAGCATCCCCAGCGAAACCGTCAAACAAATCGTCGCCAAATACAAAGCACAATAAAAAAAAGAGGCTTGACAAGGTAAGAACCGTCAAGCCTTTCTTTATTGATACAATAAGCGAATATACCAGGGGATATTGGATGTGCGGAAATACAAGGGTTTCGTGTAATCGTAATCGCCCGGGTAAAAACCCGTCATCGGATTTAAGTAAACCGAAATCACGTCATCCGGGGTTTCGTACCAAGCGGTTTCGATGGTATCGAGATATCCTTCGATAATATCGGCCCAGAGGTATTTGCCGAAATTCAAATCCGCGTAATTTTCAATCGGCCGGTTGTCGTCATAACCCGTCCAAACCCCGACCACGACGTCGGGATTGAAACCCATCATCCAGTTGTCGGTATCGGTAGTCCCGGATTTACCCGAAACGGTATGGTTCAGTAAAGATGCGATTCTTCCTCCGGTAGGACGGATATTGTAAGTCATACGATTGTCGAAAGTCGAAGTCATGGCTTGGTTAAGCAAAAAGACATTGGAGGAATGGGCGATTTTTCGTTCTTCGGGAGTGTCTTTCTCGTAAAGAACCAAACCGTCGAAAGTTGTGACTTTGGTAATAAAGGTCGGCTCGACTTGGACGCCCAGATTGGCCAGGGTGGCGTAGCCTTGGGTCAGTTCCTGAAGGCTTACTTCATAGGTTCCAAGCGCCAAAGACGGAATGGCCGGAATATCGCCGCTGAAACCGAAACGCTTTAAGGTTGTGGCCATTTTTTCTTCGCCCAAAAATAAATGGGTTTTCATGGCGTAGATATTGTCGCTGGTGGCAATGGCGTAAACCATGGAAATATGGGTATGAGGATAAATACTTTGAAAGTTTTTGGGGGAATACGAACCCGTGCTAAGGTAAAAGGTCGTCGGTTCGCTTAAGAAGGTCGTGCTTTGGGTAAAGCCGTTTTCCAAAGCGGTTAAATACAAAAAAGGTTTGATGGCCGAACCCGGCTGCCTGACGCTGTCGGTTGCCCGGTTGTAACTGCTTTTCAGATAATCTTTCCCCCCGATAACATTCAGGACATGGCCGTTTTTGGGATTCATGACGTAAATCGCGACCTCGATATCGGAATCGGGCAAGCGGTTTTTTAAACTCTGCTGGATTACGGTATTGAGACGGCGGTCCAGCGTGGTGTAGACTTTTAAGCCTTTGTAGGCATAATCGTTCAGCCAGGGCATTTTTTGCAATTCTCTCAAAACCAAATCCTGAAAATAAGGCGCATTGACGCTTTCGGTGTTTTGATTGATTCCGACGACGCTGATGTCCTGATCGTAACAGGACAGGTATTCTTCTTCGGAAATTACTTGTTCTTCCAAAAGTTCGTTCAGAATTAAATTTCTGCGCGTTTTGTTTTGAACGGGGTTTTTCAGCGGGGAGTAATGCCCTGGACTTTTGGGAATACTAGCAAGCGCGCAGGCTTCGATTAAATTGATTTCGCTTGCGTGTTTGTTGAAATAGAATAAACTCGCATCTTCGATTCCGTAGATGCCGTGGTCGAAATAAATGGTATTCAAGTAACCTTCCAAAATTTCTTCTTTGGAATATTTGTTTTCGAAATTGATGGCAATCATCGCTTCGTAGAGTTTGCGTTTGACGGTTTTTTCGTGGCTCAAAAAAACATTTTTGATATATTGTTGCGTGATGGTCGAAGCTCCCTGTGAAAACTCCCGGTCTCGGATATTGGCTAACAGCGCTCCGGCAATCCGGATAAAATCGACTCCCGGGTGTTCAAAGAAGCGCTTGTCTTCCACCGTCACAAACGCCTGCAAAATCGGGAGGGAGATTTTGTCTAAGGTCACATAGGATTGTTTTTTGTTGTTGCAGACGGACAAATATTTCTCACCGCTGTTATCGTACAGTTCGATATTGGCGATAACCGGCATTTCGTATTGCAAATTATGGTTGATGATTGAAAAACTGATAACCGCAATCGCAAAGACGGCCACAAACCCAATCAAAACAAACAACATGACTTTCAAAAATTTACGCAAGGTTTTTCATCCTTTCCGAAACAACTTTCTTTTCATCAATTATTATTAGTCAAATCGGTTCGGCTATGCAACAATCGCCAATCATAAATCAGCAAAAAAAACTGATTAAAAAAGTTTTTAATCAGCAAGGAAAATCTTTTTATTAATCACCTTCGATAATAAATCCAATCGCCCGGTCATAGGCTTCCGGGCTATCCACATAGAAAATATTTTCGCAGGCCGTTTGCCGGTAAAAATTGACAACCGGAAGGCCGTTTTCCGAAAGCAACAGGTTTTGTCGATCGCTTTTGATTAACGAAAAATCCCGTATCAGTAAATAATCGAAATAGATTGCTTCGCTTTCTGTTTGCAAGGTGTGATCATCGGTTAAATCACCGGCTTGAATCACTTCTTTGATTCTAATGTTATCCGGGATTTTTATTGGTTGACCGAGGACGCCCAAAATGACAATATCCATGGTTTTCTCCTTTTTAAATACGAATTTGTTTTTACAAAAGAAACTTTACCTTAGTCATAATTCTAACACGACCCCCAAAGGATGTCAAGCAGTTAGGGAGATTTCGGCGGTTTTTACCGAAAAAAGTTAAAGTATGAAAAACTTTTCAAATGCGCCAATATATGGTATAATTGATAAGTAAGGTGAACATCATGAAAATAAGATGCGAAAAATGTTATCGGATTTTAAACGATAACGAAGTTTACTGCACCAGGTGCGGCGAGTTTAGTCCCAAAATCCAGGCTCAAATGGAAGGTAAGACTGCTCCTTCGCAAAGCAAAAAGTACCTCACCCAACTGTTCCTGGCTTTCTTCGTGGCCTTTTTTTTAAACGGCATTTTAATCGTTGTTTTCAGCGTTTTTTTCGACCGCTTTTTTCCCAATACCCCTTACGGGGACCTGGATGAACGCCTCCCCGCATCCATCACTCTGTTTTCGCATACTTATGCCTTTTTAGTATCGTCCATAGCCCTTTTGGCTATGCTGCTTTTTATATATCGGAAAAAGATTCTCAAAGTCATCGGTTCTTTTTATTCCGGCGAAATTCTCTATGCTTTATGGTTTGGCGTTTTCGGCTTAATGCTTTTCGCCTTTTTAATCGCCAAAACCCCTATCAGTTTTATTCCGTCCTTTTTTCAACGGGTTATCGAAAATCCGGGCGATTTGATTGCCTTTATTTCCCCGCGTGCCTATGTTAAAATCTTTGTCGCTTTAATCTGTTACGCTTTTATCGAGGAAGTAATTTTTCGGTATGCTTTGGTGGAAATATTGGACGAAGCGACCATTTTGCCGGAAGTTGTCGTTGTATTGATTATCGCTTTAGGCGGGGCATTTTTCGATTGGCTCGCTTTTGGATTCAATATGCCGATGATTATCGGCAATCTTCTGTTGCAAATCTTTTTGTCGGTGACTTTTCTTTTCTTTCGCCGCAAAATCTTTTTCAATCTCGTTTTCCGAGTTCTATTGATTTCCCTGATTTTTATCATTTTGTAAGGAGCAAGATTACTATGAGTTTAACCGCAGGTATTGTTGGTTTACCGAATGTGGGAAAATCCACCCTTTTCAATGCCATAACCAAATCCAAAGTTTTGGCCGAAAATTATCCGTTTGCCACCATCGAGCCGAATGTGGGAATCGTCGAAATCAACGACCCCCGCGTCGATGAATTGGTGAAAATTTATAATCCCCGCAGCGTCGTCAGAACAACTTTCTCGTTTACGGATATTGCGGGGCTGGTGAAGGGGGCAAGCCGAGGCGAAGGTCTCGGTAACCAGTTTTTGTCCCATATCCGAAACGTCGATGCGATTTGCCACGTCGTGCGCTGCTTCGACGATCCCAATATCACCCATGTGGACGGATCGGTCGATCCATCCCGCGACATCGAAACCATTCAGTTGGAATTGATTTTTGCGGATCTCGAGATGATCGAAAAACGGATTCCGAAAATCGAAAAGAAAGCCCAACTGAAAGTGGACGACGAAGCGGTCACGGAATACGATTTGCTGCTAAAACTGAAAGAACATCTCTTAAAAGGAAAACCGGCACGCAGTTTAACCTACAGCGACCGGGAAGTGTTGCTTCTTAAACACTATCAGCTTCTGACGATGAAGCCGGTCGTGTATGTGGCCAATGTCGGCGAACTCGATGTGGTAAAAGGCAATGCCTATGTCGACGAAGTCAAAAAAATCGCTATCCAGGAACGAAGCGAAGTCTTGACGATTTGCGCCAAAATCGAAGAAGAACTGGCTGATTTGGAACCCGAAGACAAAGCCATGTTTTTGGCCGAAATGGGCTTAAACGAAAGCGGCCTCGACCGATTGGTAAAAACGACTTATTATTTGTTGGAACTTGCCACTTTCCTGACCGCCGGCGAAAAAGAAGTCCGGGCTTGGACTTTCAAACGCGGCATGAAAGCACCGGAATGCGCCGGTATCATCCACACCGATTTCGAACGGGGCTTTATCCGTGCCGAAATCATGTCTTTCGACGATTTGATGAAATACGGCAATGTCGCCAAAGTCAAAGAAGCGGGACGCTACCGAATCGAAGGAAAAGATTATGTCGTTCAGGACGGAGATATTATATATTTTCGCTTTAATGTTTGATAAATAGGGGGATGGATGAATGGATCAAAACGCTTATTTTGAAAAAGGTTTGGCGATTGTGCGCCGCCTAAACGAATGTACTTATGAAGCCTATTTGGTGGGCGGAATCGTGCGCGATTTTCTGATGCATATGCCGTTTACCGATATCGACATTGCCACCAGCGCAACCCCCGAACAAATTCTGGAAGTTTTCCCCGATGCCTCGACCGAATACATGACCATGGGAACCATGTCGGTTCGGTTGGACGGCTATAAATTCGAAATCGCAACCTTTAGAAGCGAAGTTTACACGGTATCGCGAAAACCGTCGGAAATCCATTATTCTTTGAAATTGCAAGACGATATCATGCGGCGGGATTTCACTATCAACGGTTTGGGAATGTCCGCTTCGCAAAAGATTATTGATTTTTGCGGGGGAAAGAAAGATTTGCAAAAAGGCATCATTCGCACCATTGCCCGACCGAAAAAGAGTTTCCGCGAAGATCCTTTGCGCATCTTGCGTGCTTTTTCCCTGATGGCCCGTTTTAACTTCCGATTGGCCCATGCGACCAAAATCGGTATCAAACAAACCAAAAAATACTTAATCGAGGTATCCGATTATAAAGTTTCGGCCGAACTCAG
Source organism: Caryophanales bacterium UBA1427 (assembly GCA_002329485.1). Lineage (GTDB taxonomy): Bacteria > Bacillota_I > Bacilli_A > ML615J-28 > CAG-313 > UBA1427. Next base: position 26,503 of record DCTZ01000032.1, read on the forward strand.
AAAAATTTTCGAAGCGCCCTACGGCAAAAAAACGCTCAGGCGGATGAAAAGACTGGGCCTGCTTCCGCATTTAAAATACTACGGGGAAGGCATACCTTATTTAATCAAACGTTTCGGCGAATTGACCATTTTGGAAAAAATGGCGATCTGTTTCAAACGTTCGGGAAACTTTCCGACGATTCATGCCTTAACCCACCAGGAAATGAAAGACGTACAAAGTTTGGTGGATTTGTCCAATGAACTCGAAAAAACGGATGCGACGCCGCTGATGGTTTATCACCACGGCGTGGACAAACTGCGGCAAGCGGACCAAATCAATGTGCTCTTGGTTAAAGATTACAAAAGCAAAGCCAAACAGATTACCAAAGTGCAAAAACAGACCGTTTTTGTTTCGAACAGCCAAATGGCTTTCAAAGCCCAAAATTTAATCGAACTTACCGGAGGAGTAACCGGACCGTTTGTGGGCGAAATCATCGAATCATTGAAAGAACAGATTATCAGCGGAATTATTCCGAACGAATTCGAAGTTTTGAAAACCGAAGCCTTACGCCAATACGAACTCTACCAACAAAAACCCAAAACCAAAGAAAAAGTTAATTATACTCCGGTCAAACATGCGGAAAAAGAAGAGTTTGATGCAGAACTGTTCAATCAGTACAAACGGGAATTTGCGCTTCGTTTCGAAGAAAATCTGGCCCTGATTCATGATTTCGACAAAAAGCCGAAAGCCGAACAGGAAGCAATCAAAAAACAGGTCCGGGAAGCCGTTCATACCTTATTGGTAAAACAAAAACCGGAATACAAGAAATTCGAGGTAAACAAAGATGAAATTTAAACATGTAAAACCCGGCGATTTTTTTGACACCTATGCCTTGGTTCAGGACTGCCGGATTCGCTATACCGTCAATCAGACACCGTATTACGGACTGTCGCTCTCCGATGGGGAAACGACGCTCGATGCCCGTCTTTGGGACATCAATATGAAAAAAGATTTGGCAAGCGGTATGGTCTATAAGATGACGCTGAAAATCAACGATTTTGGCGGAAAAATCCAAGCCGTTATCAATAATATCCAAGATGTCGAAGAAGGCGAAATCGACGTCAACGAATTCTATCGCTTTGCGCCTTTGGAAAAAGAAGTCTTGGAAGAAAAAATTCAAGCCTATATCGAGAAAATCCAAAACGAAAACCTTAAGATTTTGGTCAACCGAGTTATCGGGAATGTATACGAAGAATTCTTTACTTTTCCCGGTGGAGTTTCAATGCATCACAACTACCTGTCGGGTTTAGCTTATCATACTTATTCCATGTTGCGTCTAGCCGATCAGTTTATCGCCAATTATCCGAGCTTAAATCAGGATTTGCTTTACGCCGGCGTTTTGGTGCATGATATCGGAAAAACCAAAGAATTTTCCGATGCCAAACAACCGCAGTACACCAAGGAAGGAAATTTGCTCGGCCACCTGATAATCGGACTCAATATGTTGACGGTCGAAGCGGAAAAACTCGGTATTTCGGAAACCGAAGAAGTGCAGGCGCTCCTCCACTTGGTAATTGCCCATCACGGGGAATTGCAATACGGAAGTGCCAAAGAACCGTTAATGATGGAAGCGGTCGCTTTATACCTGATTGACTTAACGGATTCCCGGATGGGTGCTGTCGAGGATGAAGTGGCAAAAACCGAAAAAGGAAATTGGACCAATCCGATTTCCGCCTTGGGCAAAAAGCCGCTTTATGTGGCCGGAAAAAAAGGCGAAACAAAAGAAAACTAAAAATCCAAAGGCTTCCGTCGAACCCTTTTTAATTGATATAAAAAGAAAAGGACATATCAAACTTTTCGTTCGATATGTCCTTTATTTTATGGTTTACTTATTGAGTGCCGCATAAGCGTCCAACAAGGCTTGATAGTTTTGCTTGTCGGTTTCGCTAGCGAAGATCAATTTGTTTTCCGCAATCATCTGCGCTCTGATTGAAACAAGAATCTTATCGATACGACTTGATGCTTCAAGGGCTTTGATGGCCGGTGTGTAGTAGGTATCGATTGCTTTCAATTCTTCGGGTGAAGGCTTGCGTTCGTTCAATTCTTCGTTGGTCTTTTCTTCATCCGGTTTTTTGTAGATTTCATAGATTCTGATTAATTCTGCGTCTGGATAGATGACTTGAGAATTGTCTGAATCGTTGATGTATACCGCATTCTTGCTTGCGATCACGACGGCTCTGTTCAAACCTGTTGTTGTTTTGAAGGAATGGCTGATGCGTGCCGGGTTGGTAGTGGTATCCAAAACTTTGCCAACCAATTTTTCTTCTTTCAGTTGATCCCAGATACCTTTCAAAGCTGTTTTCATATTTTCATGCAAGGTGCTTGAAGCGGTATAAGTGCTTTCGGTTGTAATGTTTAGTCTTAAACCCAATTTCTTGTAATCGCCCCAAACGGCATCATCTAGACTTGCAAGTTTGTAAGCATCGGAAACTTCGGTAAGTCTTTCTTTGATGGTTTTCTTGGTGCTAAGAGCAGCTTGGTCGAAGACTTTGTCTAGGAAAGCATCCGCATTGTCGGCTTGTTCGGTTGTCCATTTTTCCGGATCGTCGGCCACGGTATTCAAATCGTAGTCATAGTAAGCCGCGACCGCAAACGTTTCGACATTGAAGAATTCCTGGAAGATTTTTTCCATTTGCGCGGTAACGCTTCTTTCCGGATCCTCATCGTCAAACGAATATTGGTCTTTGGTGAAGAGACTCAAACCTTCGGAATACAGAGCATAATAAATCATTAATTCCTGATCGCTCATAACGCCGAAGTAGTCGCGCAGGAAGTTTTCCCAGCCGTAGTTTGCCGGCATGCCGATGGTAACAAATGTTCCTTTGGCAAGTTCGTCTTTGTATTTCTGAACGTTTTTGGTGTACAATTCCTGGAATTTTTCCTGGTCGATAATCGTATCGGTTAGCGGATTGTAGATTTTGGCATATTTTGGATTCGACAGTACGATATAATGGTTCATGTAATCGATTGAGGTCGAGATGCCGTGCATGTTTTTCATTCTGGTGAAGAACTCATCGGCAGATAAAGTTTTCTTGTTACCTTTTACGGTAATTTCCGCTACATTACTGTTGCTTTCACCGGTTGTTTTAACGTATTTCTTGTAATCGGTGATTTGTTGGTTGGTAAATGCTTCGTCGTAATATTCGGCGAACAACGACTCCAAGCCTTCGTCGTAAATCTGAACATTGGCCTTTTCGCGTTCGACATAAAGGTAATACTTAATCTTATCGGCAGTTAAGGTTTGGTTAACCAAATCGTCAACTACTTTATCGCGCACTTCTTCAAGCGGCGGAACGGTTGATTCCGAAACCTTTAAGGCCATGAAGAAGTTGCTTAAGTAAAGAATCGGACCGGTTGTGAAGGATTTGTGGAAACCTTCGCCAAGTTTCAGAGTATTGAAAACCATGTTTGCGATGGTTGAACTTACTTGGGACAATTCTTTGTAAGTATAAACGAATTTGACATTTTCGTTGATGGAGTTGGTTAGGTTGAAGACGATTTTGCCGTCTTCGACGGTGTAACCGGTACCCGGAACCAAAATGTCGGCGCCGTTATTTTTGTAAGCATATTGATTGTTAAACATATCGATAAAGATTTGTTTAACTTCTTCCTCGGTGAAGAGGACGTCGGTATTTGTTTTATACCAACCAAGCGGCGAAATACGGTTAATGTCGACATTATATTGACTTAAGAGTTTTTTGGCTTCCGCCGAACTTGCAAAGGCAAGCAGAATAACGGAAACAGTCGGACGATAAGTGTTGTTGTAGTTGGAAGTGATGGTCGATTCGCTGAAGTAAGGTTCGTCTTCGGGACGGGCCGCGATTTCTTCCAACAGTTTCGCTTTGGCAAAAGCAAAACGGCGGTATTCCAATTCGTAATATCTGTTCCGTGCTTCTTCGGTGAAATAACCGGAAGTAATCAGGTTGTTGATGTGACGGGTTAGGGTTTCTTCCTGATTGCCGGTATATTCGTTTAAATTGCTTACGCCGTAGATTAAACGGTTTTTGAAAGCGGCGAATTCATCCTGATTGATTTCGATATCGGCAAGAATCTGTTCGTCAATCCAATCGTTGAGGCGGTCCAAACCGTAGTTGATTTTCATCCGCCGGTATAACCGTTCGTTGGTGACTTTGGTTTCGCCGATTGTTAGGTAAACGCCGTTCGGATCGGAAAGGGTAGGAATTTGGGAAGGATATTGGTATTTATCCTTTTTGCATCCCGTTAACCCCAGGATTGCCAGGGCAATAACGAGAATAGTCGTAAGTTTCAATAAGTAACTGCGCATCGGTATTATTCTCCTTCCTCGATTGTTTCAAGGGCTGATTTTTTTAATGCAGCGCTGATTGTTTCAAACTTGGCTTTTAAGCTGGCATCGGTATAGGAAATTTCTCCGGAAGCAACTTTTTCGCTGCGGTAATCGATTAAACCAAGGCTTATCCGGTCGTCCGATTGGAAGAAGTTCTTGACTGGGTCATAGTAGAACGCCAAAGCGGCTTTCAGTTCGGCGCTGATAGTGATTTTTTCGTCTTCCGGGGTATTTTCGTCTTGCAATAAGCTCTTTTCGTAAAGTTCGATTTCTTCTTCGGTCGGAATTGTTTCGGTCTTATCGGCATTCTTATATGTGTAATCGGTAGTCGAAACAAGTGCTATCTTGTGGTAACCGTACATTGTGGAGAACGGATTTTCGCTGACTAGCGGATGTTGAAGGGTTGTGCCGAGTTGATTTGCTTCTTTGACTTGAAGGAAGAGAGCTTTCATTTCGGCTTTGAATTCATCGACAATACTTGAAGAGTTGGTGTAAGTGGTAGCTGGTTCCAATTTGACATGAAGACCGGCTTTTTTGGCCCGTTCGTAAATTGTCATTTCGGTATCGTCTATATCTTCCGGATAAACCGTATTATTGAAGCGGCCGACGATTTCATTTACTTGGTCATACAATGAAGTAGCCGTGCTGGTGAGGATGTCTTCGAATATCTTGTTGAGGAGTTGTTGAGCAAGCGTCTTTTGTTCGTTAGTCCAGTCGGATTTGTCTTCTTTTTCGGTGATATCGACTAATCCGTCTGCATTATAATCCACATAAGCAATTAAATTGAAGACTGAACCAGAGAAATATTCATCGTAGATTTTTTGCATCCGAGCAAGCAAAGTATTCATCGGATCGGTGTTGGTTTCTGTTACAGTATAAGTGTAGAAAGTTTTCGCAAACTTCGTTTTGGCATCCGGCAAAACATCGATTTGGACGGCCAATTCTTTTTCGTCGCTGACTAGGAAGTATTCGTTCAGGAACCGTTTCCAACCGTATGATTTAGGGAAACCTTGTGATTCAAAGTAGTTCATCGAGAAGTAGTAAGAGTACATCTTAACGTCTTGGTCGATGATTTCTTTGAGACGATCTTTATCGTAAACTTCTTTGGTAATCGGGTTATAAACTTCGTTGAATTCTTTGTTGTTGAGGAAAAGATAGGTATTCATGAAGGTGAAGGAAGCATTGACCTCGTAGCGGTTCTTTAAAGTATTGAATAAGTCGTCGACTTTGTAAGTAATCTTTTGACCGCCGGAAGTAAAGCTCAAAACGGTATCTTTGCTTTTTGCTTTGGTTTTCTTGAATTCCGGATATTCGCCTTTTTTGCGGGAAAGGGTCGTACCGAAGAAGTTGTCGTAAGCGTTTTTGAACAACATTTCGATTACGGAATCGTAGATTACAAGTTCGCTTTCGCGGCGGAGATCAAACATTTTTTCGCTGACGACTTTGTCATTGAAGTTTTCTTCGATTAGTTTTTCTTCGATTTCGTCGAATAATGCTTCGTCAGGAATTCTGTCTGCATCCGTTTTATCATCGTAATCGAAAACATAATTTTTAGGAATTGTTTCTTCAATCTTTAGCGCGAGGAAATATCCGGAAGCTTTGGTTTGACCGGTTTTGGTGGTCTCAAGCTTAACCGGGCTATTGGTGTAAGACTTGTAGAAAGCATCGTCAAGTTTCAAAGATGAAATCAACGTCTTTTTGTATTGGGAATTCAAGTCATCCAATTCTTTGCTGGTGAAGATGAATTTCGAATACTTGTTGACGTTGTCGCTTGACAAGTCAAGGAAATCGATGTTTTCCACGGTGGTTTCGTCTTCGGTTTCCGTTACTATTTCGTAATGGGTGTCTTTCTTGAGCAGCGGTTCGGCACCGTTATTGTAATAGCGATACATGTAGTTGTACATGTCGATGAAAGTCTGTTTGACTTCCTTTTCGGTCATCGCTTCGCCGGTAGCTTTGGAAACCCAGCCGTTGGCCGTCAGTTTTTCGATGTCAACACCGAATTTTTCGAGGACGTTTTTAGCCTGTTGTTCGGTATCGAAGAGTATTGTGATCGCTTTTACGGTTGTTAAGTAGTTTTCGTCGTAATATGTTTGATATTTCGCGATATCGAATGGTCGTCCGTCTTTTTTCTTATCTGCTATTTCTTCTTCGTATTTCTGACGTGCGTATTTTTCGCGGCGGTATTGGAGTTCGATGTAAGCTTCTCTTTCTGCTTCCGTGAAGTAGCCGCTGATTGTCATATTGTCCTCGAAGTCCTTAAGGATTTCTTCCGGCGTCTTGTCGCCTTCCAAATCTTCCAACTTCTTGACACCGTAGATTAATTCGTTTCGGAATTCCTGGTAGTCGTCGCTGTTTTTGTCGACACTGATATTTTTCAACAATTCCGTATCGATGAAGCGTAGGATTTCATCGTAACTGTAAGTTTGGCGAAGGCTGTAATAGAGTTTTTCGTTGGTGACAACCCAATCGCCCAAACTTAAAAACGGATCATTGGGATTTGATATTTGCGGATTCGCTTTTGGTCCCGAAAAAGCCCAAACCCCAAGGGAAATCCCAAAGATTAAAATTAAACCTATTGCTACAGGAAGTATCGCAAGAAAGGGCTTTTTCTCGTTTACATTTTTTTTGCTTTTGCTCATGGTTTATTCTCCTTTTTCTAATTACTTTTGTTATTTTATTGTTGATCACAATAATCTTTTTCAAGATAACACTATTATAGTACCATTTTTCGCTAAAAAAAACAAATGAAATGTGAATAATTTTGAGGGGTTGAGGCCCGAACGGAAACAGTCAAAATAACGCTTGCAAAATGGGGAAACAATTGGGCTATAGTAATTATCGCTATTTGCAAACAAGCGTACAATAATAGCGGAAGGAGGAATATTATGTATCATCGCCGTAACGAATTTGGATTTGCATTCGTTTTAGTCTTGTTTATTTTATTGGTAATTATCGGTGCTTGCTGGGCTTGGTAGAGGTGAATCAGACCCTATCTGCAAACTAAACATATCCACTTCTTAGAAAACTTGCCCTGGCAAGTTTTTTCTTTTTCTTAGTGTTTGAATTTTTTCCAAAAATATGATATAATTAGCAAATAATGAGGATGAAACAATTATGAAAGTAATCATATTAGCAAGCGGTTCGAAAGGAAACGCCACATATATCGAAACAAGCCGAACCAAGATCTTGATTGATGCTGGTCTGAGCTATCGCCAAATCAAACTCCGGCTGGCCAACCGCGGCATCGAATTCAACCGGTTGGATGCGATTCTCATTACCCATGAGCATATCGATCATACCGGGCACTTGGCCAGTCTGCTCGAAAAAACCGGGGCCAAGCTCTATATTGCCAAAAAAAGCCTGCAGGGAATCGGGCAAAAGAATCAGCCGAATCCCTATTTTACCGAAATCACATATCTCAGTCCCGATGTCCGATACCAAATCAAAGATTTGATGTTTGTACCGATTGCTTTGTCGCACGATGCGCGCAGTACTTTCGGGTATTTGTTGAAAAACGAAACTTCCAGTTTGGCATATATCACCGATACGGGCCATCTGCCCGAAAAGTACGATGCGATTTTGCGGCAGATTCAGATGCTTGTCATCGAATCGAACCACGATGTGGAAATGCTTTTGACCAGCTCGCGAACCTGGGATTTGAAGCAAAGGATTCTTTCGAACGAAGGCCATTTGTCGAACCAGATGTGCAAAGAAATCCTAAACCGGATTGTGAGCGACCAAACCAAAATCGTGGTTTTGGCCCATATCAGCGAAGAATGCAACACCTATGATTTGGCTTACCGGGAAAGTTACGACGTAACGGTTCCGAAAGGCATTGCTTTGTATGTTGCCAAACAACACGAAGAAACGGATTTGTTTGATTTGGAGGTACCGGCGGCGTGATTAGAGTGATTGCGGTGGGAAGCATCAAAGAAGCAGCCCTGAAAGAAGGAATCAAAGAATACTTAAAACGCTTGAATCCTTTTACCCAAGTCGAAATCGTCGAGATTAAAGAAGTGACCCACAAAACCACCAGCCAAAACATCGAAAGCGAAGGACAGGCCATCTCAAACAAAATCGCTTCGAATGATTTTGTCATTACTTTGGAAATCGCGGGAAAAATGTTAACAAGCGAAGAACTTGCCGAAAAAATCCATTCGCTGTTGACTTACGGAAACTCAAATATCGTTTTTGTCATCGGCGGATCCGATGGTTTGTCGGACGAAGTCAAACGCCGCAGCAATCTCGCCCTATCACTTTCCCGCATGACCTTTCCTCACCAATGGGTGCGTTTAATGTTGATGGAACAACTGTACCGCGTTTATACCATTTTCAACAATCAGGATTATCATAAATAGAAAGAGGTAAAATATAATGAATATCGCCATGAGTGTCGGCTTTTTAGCCTTGAATGTTTTATTTTTGCTCGCTTATCTTTTTAACTTCGCCCTCAATTTGGTGCGGGATTTGAAAGCGCAGAAAATGCTTAAAACCAATCCCCAAATCCTTACGGGGGTAGTCAAAGAAGTCCAGACTTCCAAAAGAAGAACCCATGTTTTGGTCGAATTTACCAGTCCCCAAAGCCGGATTCTTTTCAACAATACGTTTGAATTCGTTCCGACCGAAAAAGCGGAAGAAATGTATTCCGTCGGGCAATCGGTCAACTTGTACCATCTCGACCCTGCCCCGTTAAAAAAAGTAACCCGTTTTCCGCTGATTTTGGAAGGCCAAAAAGCCAAAATGGAAAAAGGACCGCTGTTTACCAATGCGATGCTGATTTTTCTCGGCGGATTCAATACAATCAATATTTTAATCCGTTTAATCGACGCCAAAGCTTTTACGGACAATACCGTAACGGTAACCGGAATTTTCGGTTCGATGTATCTCGTGCTGATTATTTTCCTGTACGTGATGTTGCTATCGTATCTTATCGACAGTCTGATGGTGATGCCGGTGGCGCACAATTACAATTATCTGAAAATCTACGGTGTCAAAGCAACCGCTACCGTCAAAACGTTTAAATTCGGGGGAGCCAAAAACGCCAAAGGATTCCGGGAATCGCGGATGGAAATCGAATACTACACCTCGACCGGCGAATTTGTGAAAACCCGACTCAATTCCTATCTTTACAGCGAAACCCAGGAAGAATTCATCAATATCATTTACGATCCTAAGAAAGTGACGAACGTCGTCTATCTGAAACAATGAGCGGTTTGGAAGAGAAAAAAGAACAAAGGTTTGAACTGGTTTCGCCCTTTAAACCGACCGGGGATCAACCCCAAGCGATAGCAAGCTTAGTCGAAAATCTCAATAAAGGCGTCAAATATCAAACGCTGCTCGGCGCAACGGGAACCGGGAAAACTTTCACGATGGCCAATGTGATTGCGCAGGTCAACAAACCGACCATTGTCATTGTGCACAACAAAACTTTGGCCGGACAGCTTTATGCGGAGCTGAAAGCTTTCTTCCCGCACAACCGGGTCGAATATTTTATCTCTTACTATGATTATTATCAGCCGGAAGCCTATGTTCCAAGCAAAGATTTATACATCGAAAAAGATTCGAGCATCAACGACGAAATCGATGAAATGCGGCATGCGGCAACGGCGAGCATTTTGGAACGCCGGGACACGATTATTGTCGCTTCAGTTTCCTGTATCTACGGTATTGGTGACCCCGAAGAATACAAGGGCTCGATGCTGACCCTGCGGAAAAACCAAAAAATCAGCCGCGACGATTTGTGCGACAAACTGATTCAAAGACAGTTTGTCCGAAACAATATCGAATTTGCCCGGGGGACCTTCCGGGTCAAAGGCGACAATGTCGATATTCTCCCGACCTACGAACGAAACGAAGCGATTCGCATCACTTTCTTCGACGACGAAATCGAAAAGATTGCTCTTTTCGATGTCACTACCGGCAAAATCAGGACAACCCTTGATGTTATCTCGATTTTCCCGGCTACCCACTTCGTCATGAATGAACAAAAGAAAGAAGAAGCCTTGAGGCGAATCGAAGAAGAACTGAAAGAACGCGTGGCATACTTCAAAGCCAACAATCAATTGTTGGAAGCCCAACGGATTGAACAAAGAACCAAATACGATTTGGAAATGCTTAGAGAAATTGGGATTTGCAGCGGCATCGAAAACTATTCCCGCCACTTGTCTTTAAGAGGGGAAGGCGAGACGCCTTATGTGCTTTTGGACTTTTTCGGCGACGATTACCTGATGATTATCGATGAATCGCATGTCACCGTTCCCCAAATCCGGGGCATGTACAACGGCGACCGCAGCCGCAAACAAACGCTCGTCGATTACGGGTTTCGTTTACCTTCGGCGCTTGACAACCGGCCGCTCAATTTCGAAGAATTCGAAGCCAAGATTCACCAGGTTATCTTCACGAGCGCCACACCGGGCGACTACGAACTGAGCAAATCCTACCAAGTGGTCGAACAAATCATTCGGCCGACCGGATTGCTCGATCCGTTAATCGAAGTAAGGCCGACCGAAAACCAAATCGACCATTTACTCAAAGACTTAAAAGAACAAATCAGACGCAACGAACGGACGCTTATTACGACTTTAACCATCAAAATGAGCGAAGACTTAACCAGTTACTTAAAAGAAGCCGGTATCAAAGTGGCCTATCTCCATTCGGAAATCATGGCCCTCGAACGACTCGAAATCATCCGCAAGCTCCGCCAGGGCGTCTTTGATTGCATTGTCGGAATCAATTTGCTGCGGGAAGGTTTGGATATTCCGGAAGTCAGTCTGATTGTGATTTTGGATGCGGACAAAGAAGGTTTCCTAAGAAGCGAACGGTCGCTCATCCAAACGATCGGACGGGCTGCGCGGAACGTTAATGGCCGTGTCGTGCTTTATGCGGATAAAGTGACGGATTCGATGTACAAAGCCATCGAAGAAACTTACCGCCGCCGAAGAATTCAGGAAAAATACAATCAGGAACATGGCATAACCCCGCAAACCATTCAAAAAGATATTCGCGAATCGATATCGATAAGCAAAGAAGCAACCGGTACGGTTACCGATACGGTTATCGATTTCGAAGCCAATCAATTGCAATCCATGACCAGAATCGAAAAACAACAATTAATCAACCAACTCGAAAAACAAATGAAACAAGCCGCGAAAGAACTTCGCTTCGAAGATGCGATGATGCTTCGCGATGCCATTTTGGAAATCAAAACCCAAATCAAATAATTATTGTTATAAATAAACCAAAAGGAGGTGACACCATGAAAGAAAAAGTTATTGTCGGCTTATCGGGCGGCGTGGACAGTGCGGTTGCAATAATCAAATTGTTGGAAGCAGGTTACGATGTCGAAGCAATGTTTATGCGCAACTGGGACGCTTGGACCAACCACGATATCCTGGGCAATCCCACAATCGGCGATTCTTTGTGTCCTCAGGAAATCGATTACCAGGACGCCATTAAAGTTGCCGACAAACTTGGTGTTAAACTCCATCGCATCGACTTTGTCGATCAATACTGGAACGATGTTTTCCTTTATTTTCTTTCGGAATACGAAAAAGGCCGAACACCCAATCCGGATATTTTATGCAACAAATACATCAAGTTTGCGTCGTTCCTCAAGCATGCTCTGTCCTTGGGAGCTGATTACATCGCGATGGGTCATTATGCCCGGGTAATCCACGGAGAGAAGCATTATTTGCTTCGGGGAGTGGACGAAAACAAAGACCAAACATATTTTTTGTCGCAATTAACCGGCGAACAGCTGAAATATACCCTCTTTCCGATCGGCGATATGATTAAACCGGAAGTAAGAGCCCTTGCCAAGCAATACGGTTTGGAAGTTGCCGACAAGAAAGATTCGACCGGCGTCTGCTTTATCGGGGAACGCAACTTTAAGCAATTTTTGCAAAATTATCTTCCCGCCCAAAAGGGTCTGATGAAAACCATGGACGGAACCGTGGTGGGCGAACACGACGGGGTAATGTATTACACCATCGGCCAACGCAAAGGTCTTAACATCGGCGGACCGGGAGACCCGTGGTTTGTGGTGGGTAAAGACATCAAAACCAATACGCTTTATGTCGGTCAGGGCAAAGAACAGGCCCTTTTGTACGGCAACCGCGTTATCATCAGCGGCATCAACATCTTCAACGAACCGTTTGTTGACGGCGAGAAAATGAGCGCGAAGTTCCGTTACCGTCAAAAAGATGTCGATGTGACTGTCAAGTGGCTGGGTCAAGACTGTCTCGAAGTTAAAACCATGCAACCGGTCAAAGCGATAACCCCGGGTCAGGCTTGCGTTTTTTACCGCGGGGAATATTGCCTGGGTGGCGGAACAATCGACGAAGTTTATTATAACGATGAAAGGAGGTTGTACTGATGACTATAAAAGGTACAATTTCCCGGATTCAGTATCATAACCCCGCCAACGGTTATACGGTGGCCGTAATCGAACTTGCTCCCGACGAATATAAAACCGCGCGGGAAAAAAGCCGGTTAATCGGCAACAATATTACTGTGGTCGGCGTGTTTGACCGCACCGTTTTTCCGGAAGAAGAATACGAGTTCGAAGGCAATTTTGTCAATTCGCCCCGCTACGGGATGCAATTTCAGTTTACTTCCTTTACCCGTTTGGAACAAACAAACGAACAGGGAGTCATCAATTATCTTTCGAGCGAACTGTTTCCCGGCATCGGTCTCCTCACCGCAAAATCCCTCGTCGAAGCCTTGGGTGTAAAAGCGGTCGAAAAAATCCAGGAAGACGAAACCGTGCTGGACAGTCTGAAACTTTCCAAAGCGCAAAAAAAATCGCTGATTGAAGGCATCCGAAATAATGCCAATACTCAGGCGATGATGCTTTTTCTCATGAACAACGGTATCACCATCGATATGGCGCATAAAATAATTGCGACTTTGGGCAGCGATGCGCTCGAAAAAATCAAAGCCATGCCTTATTGTCTGATGCAGGCGGTTCCCCGTTTCGGTTTTAAGAAAAACGATGCTTTTGCCTTAAGAATCGGGGTGGAAAAAACCGCACCGGTTCGCATCAAAGCGGTTATCCAGTATGTTTTAAACGATTGGATTTTCAATTCGGGCAACAGTTACATCGAAACGCAGGAACTTTTCCGACTGGTCAACAAGTATTTGAACGATGAATTGGACTACAACTTATATCGGCAAATGATAGAAGAACTGTCGAAAGAAGGCATTATCATTCTGCACCGGAACAATTTTGTTTTCGATGCCCAGTTGTACCAACAGGAAATCACGCTTGCCAAACAGGTGGCAAGGCGCATCAAAAACGAACAACAGCGAATCGAAAGTTTTGACATCAACCAAATCAAACGTTATTTGGAACAATTCGAAACAGAAAGCACCATCGTCTTTGATGCCGACCAAAAAACGGCCATCATCCATGCGCTTTCCGAACCACTTTCGATTATTACGGGCGGTCCCGGAACCGGAAAAACAACGATTGTCCGGGCCATCATTTATTTATATCTCAAACTTCATAACAACAATACCACTTGGCTCGATCAGGTGGCGCTGGTAGCTCCGACCGGACGGGCGGCCAAACGCCTCAAAGAAACCACCGGAATCGATGCCCAAACCATCCATAAATTCTTAGGCTATCAGGGCGATAATCATTTCACGCGCGGACCCGACAACCCGACCTATCAACAATTGATTATTGTCGACGAAGCATCGATGATGGATTTGCCGATAGCTTACCGGCTGTTTGTTTCTTTGGACGAACGGGCCCGTGTCATCATTGTCGGCGACGTCGACCAGCTGCCGGCGGTCGGTCCCGGTCAGGTTTTGAAAGATTTGATTGATACCAAAGAAATCACTACGGTAAGGTTGCGAACGATCCATCGGCAGGCGGAAGGTTCCAACATCATTCTGTTTGCCCATGCTTTGAATGACGGACGCTTGGTGGAAAATATCCTGGAACCGAAAGACGATCGCATATTTTTGGAATGCGAGGAAACCTTGGTCAGCCAGGAAATCATCAACCAAGTGGTACTTGCCAAAGAAAGAGGTTTGGATATCATCCGCGACATCCAAGTCTTAATTCCGATGTACCGCGGAGAAATCGGAATCAATGCCATCAACGACCATATCCAAGCTTTGGTGAATCCGCTTAAGCACGGTTCCAAAGAAGAAATTAAATACAACGGTCAGATTTTCCGCGTAAACGACAAAGTAATTCAGCTCGTCAATCGCAGCGAAAAAAACGTGATGAACGGCGATATCGGTATCATCATGAATTTTATTTACAAAGACCGCGCAATCAGCGGCGTGAATGTTTTGTTCGATTCCGGCTTTGTCGAATATACCTTGGAAGAAATGGAAGATTTGAAACTGGCCTATGCCATCAGTGTCCATAAATCCCAGGGCAGCGAATTCGACACCGTGATTGTGCCGTTTGTGACGGAACACCGGTTTATGTTGCGCCGCAAACTGATATATACCGCGGTCACCAGGGCCAAGAAACATCTTGTGATGCTCGGTAATCTGCAAAGATTATATTTCGGCATCAGCCGAATTGAAGAACCACGTCAAACGATTCTTTCCCAAAAAATAATTGAAGCGATTCAAAACAAAAAAATTGCCATTGACGATGTGCAAAGCGCTTTTTCCACTTTGGGCGAAAAAGCATATGGAAATAATAACCCATACGATTTTGAACCGTAAATGAATAGAAACGCTCCTTTTCTCGCATAATATGGGCGCCAATAAGTTGCGTCATTTGCTTCTTTTGGCAAACTTAAAAGCGACAAAAAACTTTTGAGTTTTTCTTAGCTTTCTTAGGGGGATTTGAAAATCCAGAACTATTTAAGGCGAACCTCAAAAATGTTTTTTCGCTTTTTTAGCTAAACGAGCAAAAGGGGTGAAGTATCTTGTGTAAAACAACCAAAATGTGCTTACTTAGTTTTGTGGCAGGAGGACTGATGGTAGCAGGTATTTGCGCGTATCGCGCCAATAAATACCAAATCGAAACTTTTTTGGCCAAACTTCGAACCAAAACTAAGGAAATGGTCGATAAGGTAAAACCTGTCGACGTGCCAGAATATCCCGCAACATAACTCGTTTAGAATGAGGTTTAATGATTCGTTCATTAAACCTTTTCATTTTTCATTTTTTTGTCATTTTTCGCAACCAGTAAAATCGGCCCTTAAAACGCAATATTATGATGGAGGGATCGAAGATGTCAAAAAGAAATCTGCTAATCATGCTTGCGCTTGCCTTTATGCTTGCAGGATGCGTTTCGGAAACAAATACGCCGATATCTTTCGGCGAAAAACCCCAAAACAACGTTTTTCTGACCGTGGAAGTTCGGGGCGAAGTCTTAAACCCGGGTCTATACATGGTTAAACCGGGGACTATGCTTTACGAACTGGTTGAAATCTGCGGTGGTTTTACGACCCGGGCCGATATCCAAAATCTGACTTTGGTGTCCGAAATCACGCAAAACCAGACGATTATCATTCCTTGCCGAACTGCTGATCAACCGCGCCCTTCCGGGAAAATCAATCTGAATGTCGCAACGGTCGATGAGCTGATGCAACTTCCGGGTATCGGAAAAGCCAAAGCGGAAGCCATTGTTTCTTATCGGACCAAAACGGGAGGATTTCGGCAAATCGATGAGATAATGCAGGTGCAGGGCATTGGTCAGGCTTTATTTAATACGATTAAAACACTCATCACTATACAATGATTTGTTATCGAATTGGCATTTTATCTGCCTGACTCTGATTTTGTTTTTAACTTTGGTCAATTCCGGTTCTTTGGTTATCGGATTGTGCCTGGGCTTTTTGTTGGTTTATTTGTTTTCGCAAAACCGAAAATTCATTCTGCTCTGTTTGGTTTTATTATTTATTCTTGGCTTCCAACTTGTTTTCTATGAACAAAAATATCAAACCCGTTTTTTGGGCGATTTTGAAGGCTTGGGGAAAATCGAAAAAGCCAAACAAAACGATTACGGCAAACAGTACATAGTAAGTCTCAGTCACGGAAAATACTTGTTTTTTCTGAAAACCGAAGAGGGAAACTTTCGGGTGGGCGATACCGTTTGGTTGAAAGGTAATATCAGCGCCGCCGAGCCGGCCCATATGCCTTTCGGTTTCGATTATCGGAAGTATCTGAAAAATCTTAAAATCTACGGCCAAATCGAAATCGAAGAAATTGCTTTTGTCAGACACGAATTTACTTTAAAAGCGATTAAAGAATCAATCGAAAATTATTACGACCGCTCCTTTTCGGAACAATCCGCCACTGTCTTAAAAGCTTTAATCATGGGGTCGGAAGACGCTTTTGCGAAAGATTTGAAAACCCAAATCAACCGCGTCGGCATCAGTCATTTGTTTGTGGTTTCGGGACTCCATGTGTCGGTTTTTATTTTGATCCTGACCAAAGTTTTGCAAATCTTCAAAGTCAAAGAAAAGTACCATTTCTATATCATTACACCGCTCCTTTTCGGTTATCTGGTTATCATGAATTTTATGGTTTCGATTATTCGGGTATTTGTCAGCGAAGTAATGAAACAATTCAACCAAAGGTATCGATTGAACCTGACGACCATCGACCGCTTTTGTTTGAATGTCATTTTGGTGCTGATAATCAACCCTTACTATTTGTTTCAGATGGGGTTTATCCTGAGTTATCTTGTTTCCGGGAGTCTGATTTTATCTTCAAGGCTTCTTGAACGTTTTCAAAAGCAAAAGCTTCGTTCCGGCCTTATTATGTGTTTTGTCAGTTTGCTTGCTTCGGTTCCGGTCGTGGCTTGGCTCAGTACCGAAGTAAACTTCTTAAGCGCGCTTTTTAATTTGGTCTATATCCCGTTTGTATCGTTTGTGCTTTTGCCTTTATCTTTGGCGGTGACGTTTTTGCCTTTTTTGGACGGTTTGTACCTTTCGGTGGTTAAGCCCTTTTTACAGGTTACCGGTTTTTTAAGCCGAATCAAATGGGGAATATTGCGTTTTCCCCATCCGACCTGGCTGATTATAGTTTTGTATTACGTTTTGCTCGGAGGTTTGCTTGCCTGTTTGGAAAGAGGAGAATTTAAGAAAGCTTTAAAAGCTCACGGGGTATTTCTGGCTTTTTTGCTTTTGTGGTTGAACAAGGCCTGGTTTAATCCGGTTGATCGGGTTTTGTTTTTGGATTTGCCGAAAGGCGAAGCAACCTTAATCATCAGCCGCTTCAACCGGATGAACATCTTAATCGATACGGGCGAAGCTGGTTATGAGGAGGTCCATCAGTTGTTGATGAAATTCGGCATCAAACGCTTGGATTACTTGATTCTATCTCATGGGGACAGCGATCATGCGGGGGAAGCATGGAATATCATGAACCGTTTTTCGGTCGGGACCCTGGTCGTAAGCAAATACGATGACAGTTCGGGAATCCGAACCGCTTTGCTCGGAAAACGGAAAAATACGTTCTTTTTGGAAGCGGGCGATTCCTTTCGGGCGGGAAACCTGTGGTTTACCGTCCTCCACCCCGCGAAGCCATATTCCTCCCCCAACAATAACAGCCTTGTTTTATACGCCGATCTATTTGGCAGGACTTTTCTTTTTACGGGAGACATCGAAAGGGAAGCGGAAAGGGATTTGGCGATGCGCTTTTCCGCACTGAAGGTCGATTATGTCAAAATTGCCCATCACGGTTCCCTAACTTCGACTTCCGAAGTTTTTTTGCAGGCCGTTAATTTTCAAACCGCTGTTATTATGAGCGGCTACCGAAATACTTTCGGATTTCCAAATCCTTTGACTCTTAAGAAATTAACCGTTCCCGTTTGGGATACTAAAGTCAAACAAACCTTGGTTTTGGAAAGAAATTTGCTTGCGAAGACTATGAAACCGCCGAAAGAAAAAGCAAAAAAAGCAAAAATTAGTTTGAAAATCAAACAAACCTACGCATTTTTGTTAACGTTATAATTGATAAATAGGGGTTTTGTGGTATAATAAGATTAAATAAAAGTAATTTGCTTTACGGAGTGATATTTATGAGGAAGCAGCGGTTTGAATTGATTAGGCTATCGTTGGTTTTGACTGTTCTTTTGGCGTTCGTTTTAATAACCCCTTTGGATATTTTTTCGCAATCCGTAAAACTGCCGCTTTTGGAACAATACCAAATGATTGAACTTGATAATGACGATGTTGAATATTTGGAACAATATCAAAAGCTCCAAAGTCAATTGAATAAATTCCACTTGATCGGTTTATACAAAGTGACCGAACCGGGTGACACCGAAACCTTCAGTTTAAACATTCCCGCCACTTACCAACAACGCAAATCGCTTCGGGTGTGGTATTTGCCATTTGATGACGAAGGCCAGATGGGCAAAATTAACGATGTAACGATTTTGGAACGGGAAGTGTCCATCAAACCCAAGCAACCGGGTTATTTTGCGTTGCTTGACTTAAAAGCGGTTTCGATCAGTATCTACAAAGAACCGGACAAAATAGTCTTTTCCGCCAACGAAACCCGCGACTTTTCGGGCATGATTCTTGAAGTCCGCTTGGAAGACGACACCAGTTATCTGACCGACGATTTTACGATTGGAAATACGGAACTGACCGACATTTTCCACGACGAAGTGGAAATCATATACGAAAACTGCGTAACCCATTTGGTAATCGGGGTCGGACCGATAGCCTGCGGTTGTTTTACCGGTGTTTATCAACGCGCTTTATCACTCATCGTTGTCGGCTTGCTTGCCCTCATTTTAATCAGAAGAAAATAAAAAAGGGGTTATTTTAGTTATTGGTCTAAAATAACCTTTTATCGATAAAAGCGACTGACTTGTTTAATTTTTTTGTTAAGGGAGAAATAACACTATGCGCAATATCAATGTCAACAAAATAGCGGTCGAAAATGTGTATCTCTTTACGGGAACGGAAGAGGTGCGAGGAAATGCCAAAATCGACCAAATCATTCAAACAATCGCTCCCGCAACCTTCAGCGTAACCAAATACGATTTGGACATTTCTCCTTTAAGCGAAGTTATCATCGACGCGATTACCGTGCCGTTTTTGGTCGATTATAAAGTAATCATTGTCAAGAATCCTTACTTTATCACGAAAAAGAAACAGGGAAGGGCGCAGGACTTAAACAACATGATTAAATATCTGAAAAACCCTTCCGACCAAACGGTTTTGATTATCAATGCCATCGGTTTGGAACCGGATCCGACCAACGAAATCTATCAGCTCCTGCAAAAGGTCGCCTACATTAAGGATACCCAATTGCTCGACGAAGTGGAATATAAAGGCTGGGTCATCCGCCTTTTCCGCGATGAATCCGTCACAATTAAAGATGATGCCTTGGAACTTATGGTGGAACTTGTGAAACAAAACTATGTGCGGATGGAACAGGAAGTCAAGAAACTGGCCACCTTTGTCGGAGCGGGCGGAACCGTCACTTTGAAAGATGTGCAAAGTTTGGTCAGCCGCGATTTGGAAGGCGAAATCTTCAATTTCATCAAGGCAATCGTTACGAGAGATACCAAAAAGGTTATCGAACTTCACCAGGCTTTCACCAATTCGACCCAGGACGTGATGGGAATTATCGCGATGATTGGCCGGACTTTTCGCGATTTGCTCACGACGCTGAAACTGCTAAAGTCCGGATATAAGCAGCACGACATTGCCCAGTTTTATAATGTGAGCGACGGTCGGGCTTACTATATGGTCAAAGATGCCAAGACCTTTGAAGAAACGGATTTAGCCAATTACGTAAAAAAAATGGCCGACCTTGATTATCAAATCAAAAGCGGCCAGATCGATAAAAATATCGGCTTGGAAAGATTGTTGTATCACTTCTAGAACCGAAAAAAAGACCGTTTAGGTCTTTTTTTTATGCCATAGAGTTTAGTGCTTTGGCTAAACGTGATTTTTGGCGAGCAGCATAATTCTTATGATGAATGCCCTTAGCAACTGCTTTATCGATTTTTTTGTTTGCTAAGTTAAAGGCAGCAATTGCCTGTTCTTTATTGCCTGATGCCACCGCTTCCTGGAACTTTTTGATTGCAGTTTTCATAGATGAATTGAAGGAAGCGTTCAATAATCTTTTCTTATTGTTAGTAAGAATACGTTTCTTTTGTTGTTTGATATTAGCCACTAATTTCACCTCCAAAGATTAACGGTATTATTATACCATATTTTAAAAATTTTTGGGTAGAATTACAATAATATTTTTTTCATAAATTGAGCCGAGCCCGTGCCTTAACCCCGTGCTTAGGGGGTTTTTTGTTTTGCCTTAAGTTTTTGGCCATTTATATTTTTTGAGGAATTGGGCAAAATAAACCGAGGTGATGAATTTGGAACAGGCAACTGAACTCAATTATACTTTGCGCACAGACTTGGCCCATGAGGACGTATCCCGCCGCAAACCCGAAGAACTTCCCGATGTGCAAAAAGAAGAACTTGATATCGGGGGCGTGCGGGTGCAAAAAACCGTGATAGGAGAAACCGCGGCGGAAAAACTGAAAAAACGTCCCGGGACTTACTTTTTGCTCGAATTGGAACCGGGTGATTACCACGACAGCAAAACCTGTCGGAAGATTGAACTTGCGCTTTCCGAGGTTTTGGAGCACATGCTTAAGAATCTTAATTTGAAAGGAAAGCGGGCTTTGGTGGTGGGGCTCGGAAACGTCAACGTGACACCCGACAGTTTGGGGCCGTATGTGTTGGACAATATCATCGTCACAAGACACCTGTTTGAACTGGGAACCGTCAGCGAAGGCTACACCGAAGTCTGCGGGATGAGTCCGGGGGTTATGGGGACGACCGGAATCGAAACCTACGATATCATCAGCGCTGTGCACGGCCAAGTCGATGTGGATTTTCTGATTGTCATTGATGCGCTGGCGGCGGCTTCGATTGCCCGGGTCAACCGATCAATTCAGGTAACGGATGCCGGGATCAGTCCGGGATCGGGGGTCGGCAATAAACGGAAAGAAATCTCCTCCCAGACGATGGGGGTGCCGGTGATTGCGATTGGGGTTCCGACCGTGGTGGATGCGGTGACGATAACGAGCGACACAATCGACTTCCTTTTGAAGTACTTAAACCAGGAAGCCTTCGGCGAAAAACGGCCGGCGGAAATGCTCGCAGCGGAACCCTTGAAACGGAATTTTGCCGAGATGGAACTGCCAAAAGAAGATCTCCGCGAACAGTGGATGGGAAAAATTGGTTTGTTAACGGAACCAGAAAAACGCAGTTTGATTAAAGAAGTGCTCTCGCCTCAGGGGTATAATATGATGGTTACCCCGAAAGAAGTGGATGCCGATGTGGAAGACTTGGCCAAATTAATCGCCACTTCCATCGATATCACCCTGCACGACAGTTACCGAAACACCTATTTAAGCGAAAAGCATATTTAACCTTGTTTCTTCATATTGATTAATATGAAAATCAAAATTGCGATTATTATATGTTTAACCGTTTTCGCGTTTCTTAACAATTTTATTATTCATTTTGACGAAGTCAAAGCTCTGACCAATGATGTCGACATCACGATTATGGTTGCGACTTTGGACCCGAGAGTCGAAAAAGCACCGGGCTCCTTAAAAGTTTTTTGGCATTACTTGCTTTTTTTTCTTTATTTTTTCAATCCCAACGATTTACGGAGTATCCTGAAATTGTACCCTTAAAAAAGGAGGTTAAAATTTGGCAAAACGGGTGGGAAAATTTTTGATTGTTTTTTGTTTGTTTGTCTTCGGGATCATCATCGGGGGACGCTACCGAATCGGATCCAGTAATTATTTCGAAGAAGCCAAAGAAGAATTCGAACAAGAAATCACTGATCCGAACGGTCATTACGAACCGCTTCCCCTAACCCCGGAAGGGGACTTCACGAGCGACGTTGCGCTAAGAATCGATAAAGCGCTCGAAAAAATCGTTGGAGGAATTTTCCGAAGACTAGCAAGCATCTTAACGGACTGAACTTAAGCATTAACCGATTAGCCAAGCGGTTGATGCTTTTTTTATTTGCCAAATAAGCGAAATTTCGCAAATAAAACCATATCGTATAATTAGATTTATTTTGTCAAATATGGTATACTAATTGTATCTTACGAGGTGCGTTATGAATTTGCCAAATCGAATAACCATATTTCGGATTTGCTTAATTCCGGTAATAATTGTAATCTCATTGATATCATCCTTAAAAAACAGGCTAATCTTTAATTTTCTGAATTTGCAAAACCTGCTGATTCTGATTATCTTTTTAATCGGAGCATTTTCCGATTTTCTCGACGGCCGAATTGCGCGTAGGCGCAACCTCATAACCAACTTCGGGAAATTTGCCGACCCCTTAGCGGATAAAATGTTGGTTTTGACGGTTTTGGTTTTAATGGTATCCGAACATTATTTGGAACCTTGGGTACTGATTGTCATTTTGGCGCGGGAAATGACGGTTACCGGTTTTCGGGTCGTCGCCGCCAGCCAGAATATCGTCATCGCCGCAAACTTCCTCGGCAAAGTCAAAACCAATTTTCAGTTTGCACTGGTGATTATGCTTTTGGTTTTCGGGGGAACAACCGTTTTGTGGCTGTCGGTCATTTTAAAAATCCTCATCTACGCAACCGCCTTTATTACGATTGTGAGCGGTGCCGAATATATCATCAAAAACAAACATGTCTTGAAATAAGAACATAAGAAAGGGGTAAATCATGGCAGATCCTAAAGAAAAAGACTTAAAAGATGCGAATGGGCGCGAATTAAAAGAAAAAGCGCTTCAGGAAGCGTTTAAATCCATCGAAAAGCAATACGGCAAAGGCTCCATCATGAAACTGGGCGAAAAAGTCAACGAACAAATCGAAGTCATTTCCAGCGGTTCGATTGCGTTGGATGCGGCGCTCGGGGTGGGAGGTTATCCGAAAGGACGGATTATCGAAATCTACGGTCCGGAATCGAGCGGTAAAACGACTTTTGCCCTGCATGCGATTGCGGAGGCGCAAAAGAAAGGCGGCTATGCCGCGTTCATCGATGCGGAACACGCCCTCGACCCAACCTATGCGAAAGCTTTGGGTGTTGATACCGACAATTTGATTTTGTCGCAACCGGATAACGGCGAACAGGCCTTGGAAATCGTCGAAGCATTGGTGAGAAGCAATGCCATCGATATCGTCGTAATCGACTCGGTAGCGGCCCTCGTTCCGAAAGCGGAAATCGAAGGCGATATGGGAAGCAGTCATGTCGGTTTGCAAGCCCGTTTGATGAGCCAAGCAATGCGCAAACTTGCCGGTATTATCAATAAAAGCAAAACCGTGGCGATTTTCATCAACCAAATCCGGGAAAAAGTGGGCGTGCTTTTCGGCAGTCCAGAAACCACTTCCGGCGGACGGGCGCTTAAGTTTTATGCCACCATCCGTTTGGATATTCGCCGCGTTGACCAAATCAAGCAAGGCACCGATGCGATCGGCAATCTGACAAGAGTCCGGGTCGTCAAGAACAAGGTTGCGCCGCCGTTCAAAACCGCGGAAGTCGATCTTATTTTCGGGGTTGGAATTTCCCGCGAAGGGGAAATCGTCGATTTGGGTACCAACCTGGATATCATTCAAAAAAGCGGTTCCTGGTTCTCTTATAACGGGGAACGTTTGGGTCAGGGCAGAGAAAACGTCAAAGAAATTCTCAAGAACAATCCGACTCTTGCCCAAGAACTCGAAGCCCAAATTCGCGCCAAATTAAAAGAACAGTAAAAAAAGCCCGTTTCGGTATCCTATAGCGTATCGCAGTTGCGATTTGCAATAAGGATATCCGAACGGGTTTTTATTTGGGAAAGAAAGCCTGATCCACCGCTTCAAGATACGGTATCCTCGGGGCATAGGCCGGTTTGATTAAAATTCCGTGTTCTTTAAAATAGGCATAAGGGATGCTTTTTCGTCCGCCGCTTAACGATTCCTCGTAACAGCAAATCAGTTTATCGATTGCAAGGAGATAGACTTCCTGTTTATTGATAAACTCAATCAACAAAAAGGCGATTCCCCCCATTTTGGCCACGTTTCGCAAATGTTCGATTTGATGTCTGAAAAGATGGGAAAAAGGAAACGACGGGGCGTTGCACGATTTGGCCTCGAAATCGATATATTGACCGCGATAGATGCCGTTATAGTCGGTAGTGGAAGGAATTTTATAGTAAGCTTCGACAATCCGCGCTTTGTTTCGGGAAGGAAAATCGACTTTGACGACTTGCACCGGTGTCGGTTTTTTGTGGATGATGGCGATATTGTGTTGCAAATAGTATTGATTGGATTCGTTGAGGGCTTGTTCGAAACTGGTGCCGAGCCGCGATTTGGATAGATTCGGATTTCTGATTAAAGTTTGCTCGCCGGTTTTTCCGGGTTTGCCGGTCGGGTAATTAAGCATAATATCAACCTCGTTGTAACCATTATACAAAAAATCCCCGATTAATGCAATGGTTTTGGCGCTTTTCGCAAAAACACTTTAAACTATTTCTTTATACCAGGCGACGAACTCCTGATACAAACCGTTTTCCAAAAGTTCAAACAAAAGACTTAATACTTCGTAATAATGGGGATTATTTGCAAGCCGAAAATAAGCGGTTTTTAAAGCTTTGCCGAAATTACTCTCGGCTTTGCCGCTTGGCGAAAGTCGCATTTCCATCAATACCCCTTGAATCAGGGAAGCAGCCGAAATGGGAAAGTCCGGCATGCCCCATAACTCGCTCAACCAGGCAAGCGTTTCTTCGTCGATGATATTTTCCCAAACAAACGTTTTTCGCACCACTTTCCCCCCATCTTATTATACGCCCAAAACAAGTCGGATGTGCTTCGTATTTGCTTGCTTTTCGGTTTATTTTCCCGTATAATTATGTTTAAGGAAAGGACACTGACCATGAAAAATAAATACTGTTTTACGATTTATTATACCCGCACCGCGGATGACATCGAGCATTACTATCAAAAACTGGTTCAACCGGGTCTTTTTCAGGGAACGGAAATCTTTTTTCCTTACCAGCTGGACGAAGAAGGCCGAAACAGTTACCGAAACTGTTTAACCGAATTGTATCAAAAAAGCACTTTGGATAAAGTATTGCATCTGCCGCACGGCAAAAACAATAATCTGGCTAACGAAACCGCGATTGATGCCACACTGAAACGCATGAAAGAAGCCATTGATTTTGCACATCTGTTCGGAATCAAAAAACTGACCATCCATCCGGGCGAAATCGAACCTGAGAAAAGTTTCGAAGAGGCAATGAATAATTCTATCCGAAACATTCGGGATTTGGCGGATTACTGCGCGCCTTTCGGCATGAACTTAATGGTGGAAAACATGAACGGTCGCCCCGAATTGTGCGTTTATCCCGAAGAAATGCTTTTCTTTTTGAAAGCCGTCAATCGTCCCAATGTCAAAGCCGTGCTTGATACCGGTCATGCCCATGTGGCCCGACAGGACTTAAGGCATTTTGTCCTAACTCTGAAAGATTACCTGTATCACACCCACTTAAGCGATAACGATCAAACCCGCGATGCCCACGGACCGATTGGTTCGGGAACGATTGACTTCGGTTTGGTTTTGCGGGCACTGAAAGAAATCGGTTATCAAGGCTTACTGTGCCTGGAAGTGTTGCACCAAAAAGGCGAAGAACTGGTTCCGCTTGCCTTGGCTTTGGAGAAATTGACCGAATAAACCTCACAGCCTTTTGAACCGTTAAGCGGCTTTTGTAGTTTTTTGGTATAGAAAAAAAGAAAATGGAGAAAAAATAAAGGATTAAAGCCGCTTCCCAAAGGAAGGTTTTGCTTTAATCCGGTTAACCATCCTCATGTGGTATAAATTCGGGGATAGTTTTTGCCCTTTGACAAAACGACCGTTTTCAAAGACGGAAAAAAAAGGAAGTATATATTTTAATTGTTTGACAAAATCGCCTCAGTAATGGTATAATACATAAGTATAGATTTAATCTATTTTTCAAACAATATGTCAAATATGACAATAATTTATACCACAAGAAAATACTAAAAAAAGGAGAAAGATTATTATGGAACCTTGGGGTTGGATAGTAATATTTCTCGCTGTTATTGCCGGAATTGCAGGAACGATTACCGCTTGGAACATCGCCCTTGCAAAAGGAAAAAATATTGTCGAAGAACAATTTCGTGCCTTAGGAAAAGAAGCCGATCGTCTGTTAATTGACGCGCAGAACTTAGCAGAAGCCCGTCAAAAAGAACTGATTGCGGAGACCAAAAAGGAGATTAGTACCCTTCGTCAAGCCTTTGATAAAGAGGTGAAAGAACGCAAGCAAGAGCTACAAGATTTAGAAAAAAAATTAGATCAAAGAGATGCACGTCTTGATAATCGTTCAATCAATCTGGACAAGCGTGAAGAAAGTTTAGCCAAGAAAGAACAAAAATTGGAAGAACAACGGGAAGCGCTTGAAAAACGAAGCAATAGAGTCGAGGAATTAATACTAGAACAAGAAAACAAATTATTTGAAATTGCATCATTAAACATGGATGAAGCAAGAGCCATTGTATTCGAACGTGTCGAAAACGAAATTCAAATGGACATTGCTTTATACTTAAAGGAACAAGAAGAAAAGGCTAAAAACGAGGCTAAACGCAAAGCCCAAACAATTTTAGCTAATGCCATTCAACAGTATGCTAACGAAACAGTCCAGGAAAAAACCGTTTCCGTTATCGCTTTACCTAATGATGATATGAAAGGACGCATCATCGGTCGCGAAGGAAGAAATATCCGGGCCATCGAAGCCGTAACCGGCGTCGATCTGATTATCGATGATACTCCGGATTCAGTCGTCATTTCCTGTTTCGACCCGGTCCGCCGGGAAATTGCGAAACGAACCTTGGAGATTCTGGTCAGCGATGGCCGAATTCAGCCTCCGCGCATTGAGGAAGTTTATGCCAAATGCGTCAAAGAACTCGAAAACGAAATCCGCGAAGAAGGCGAAAAAGCGGTGTTTGAAACGGGAATCGGTAAAGTTCATCCCGATCTCGTCAAACTTATTGGACGCCTACGGTTCAGAACCAGTTACGGCCAAAATGCTTTAACCCATGCCAAAGAAGTTGCCTTCTTGGCCGGTAAAATGGCTGCCGAAATCGGCGAAAACGAAATTTTGGCTCGCCGGGCCGGAATGCTTCATGACATCGGAAAAGCCATTGACCATGAAACAGAAGGCAGTCACGTGGAAATCGGGTTGGATATTGCCAAACGGTTCCGCGAACCGCTCGAAGTAGTTGATGCGATTGCCTCACATCACGATGACCAAGAACCGAAAACTTTAATCGCCGTGTTGGTTGCGGCTGCGGATACGTTGTCGGCAGCGCGTCCGGGTGCTCGCAGCGAATCGCTGGATAATTACATTCGCCGTCTTCAACAACTTGAAGAATTGTCGAATGAGTTTAAAGGCGTGGAAAAAACGTATGCGGTGCAAGCCGGCCGTGAAGTTCGCGTTTTAGTCAAACCGGAAGAAATTTCCGATTTGGAAGCGACAAAACTGGCGCGGGATATTAAGAAGAAAATTGAAACCACGATGAATTATCCGGGAACAATCAAAGTAACGGTTATTCGTGAGGTACGAGTCCAAGAAGTGGCTCGCTAGAAGAGGTTTTATGAGAATTTTATTTGTCGGTGATGTCTTCAGTATCAAAGGCCGCGAAATTCTCGCCCGTCAACTTAAAAAAATGCGTCAAGAAAAAGGTGTTCAATTTATCGTGGTCAATGGCGAAAACATTGCCCACGGTCATGGCATCAATGAGAAATACTATCATTTTCTGTTGGAACAAAATGTTAATGTCGTTTCTTTAGGCAATCATGCATTTCGCAACCACGATATCTATAATTTCATCGAGGGTGCGAAAAATTTAATCCGCCCTTTGAACTTCCCAGCCGGAGTTCCGGGTCAAGGTTTCTTAACCGTTAATTACAACGGCAAAAAGATAACTGTCTTTCAAGTCATGGGTCGGATTTACGAAAACACGGCACTTGACTGTCCGTTTCAGACAACGGAGCAGTTATTGAAGAATGTTAAGAGTGATTTGTACTTTTGTGACTTTCATGGTGAAGCAACAAGCGAAAAAGCTGCTTTTGCCCATCATTTTGATGGTCGGGTGCACATTGTGGTGGGTACGCATACCCACGTTCAAACCAATGATGCACGCATTTTGCCGAAAGGAACTATGTTTATAACGGATCTCGGGATGACAGGTTCGCTTGACGGTATAATTGGGGTTACACCTCAAAATATTATTAAAAAGTTCCTTACAGGACTTCCAGCCAGGCATGACCCGATGGAAGAAGGAAGGTCACAATTTAACGGCTTATTGGTAGAACTTGATGATCAAACACAAAAAGTGACAAACTTCGAGGTTATACACGTGATAGAATAAAATGCACATGTATATTCAGCCCTTATGCAACTAGGCATATTGAAGTCGCTGGGGGAATATAATTAAATGCATCAATTAAGTAGGAGGAATAATAAAATGGAAGTATTAAAAGTCTCATCAAAATCAAAACCTAATTCAGTTGCAGGAGCACTTGCAAATGCCCTTCGTGAGCGATCCACTGTGGAAATTCAAGCAATTGGTGCTGGTTCGCTAAATCAGGCAATTAAAGCCATTGCGATTGCCCGTGGTTATGTTGCCCCAAGTGGAAAAGATTTAATTTGCATTCCAGCCTTTAGCGACATTATTATTGATGGAGAAGAACGTACCGCCATCAAGTTAATTGTAGAAGCTCGTAAATAGTTGGCATAGTTGGCTTTTGCCAACTTTTTACTTACTTAAAAGGAGAGTTACATGATAAAGTTGCCTGTTCTATATACCCCCCGGTTAATCTTGCGGGAGATTTGTTTGGGGGATGCGGAGGATATGTTTTATTATGCCCAGCATCCCCTTGTGGGTCCGAATGCCGGATGGGCCCCGCACACCAGTATTCAGGAAACCCGTCGGGTAATTCAATTGTTTTTGGAAGCCAAAAAACGCGGCGAACCCGGCGTGTTTGCCATAATCGATCGTCAAACGGGGCGGATGATTGGAACAATCGAATTGTTTAACCTTGTCTTTGGCTTTAAGGCTGAACTGGGGTATGCTCTCAGCCCCGATTATTGGGGCAGGGGAATTATTCCGGAAGCGGCTGAAAGCGTCCTGGAGTACGGTTTTCACGTTCTTCAGCTGAAAAGAATCGAAGCAAGCGCTTTTTTGACCAATTACCAGTCGCAACGGGTCTGCGAAAAACTTGGCTTTATCCGCGAAGGCGTGGCCCGAAACGGTTACCTTCGCTATGACGGGAAAATTTTCGATAAAGTAATTTTCGGTTTAACCGATACAGAATACGAACAATTAACGGTAAACAGATAGGAAGATTTAGCAAATGACCAAAGACTACAGCAAATACTTTACCCCTTCCCTCAATCAGGCACGTAAACGCCGGGGCGAAAAAGTGGAAATCATCCGCTTTAAGCTCGGTGAGAAGTACCGGGGTGTGGGAACGGGAAAAAAATACCATTTGAAAACCTACGGCTGCCAAGGGAATCTTGCGGACAGCGAACGGATTGCCGGAATTTTGGAAGCGATGGGTTTTAGCGAAACCTTAAACGAAATGGAAGCCGATCTTATTTTGTTCAACACCTGCGCAATCAGAGAGAATGCGGAAAATCGGGTGTTTGGGGAATTGGGCCGGATTCAAAAAATCAAAAAAGAAAAACCCGATTTGGTAATCGGGGTTTGCGGGTGCATGCCTCAGGAAGAAATGACGGTCAATTCCTTAAAGAAACGTTTTCCCAATATCGATTTGATTTTCGGAACCCACAATATAATCGATTTGCCGGCTTATATCTATGACATCTTTGTCGAACATCGGGCGGTTGTCGATGTCTGGTCGATTGAAGGGAATATTGCGGAAGAGATTCCAGTCAAACGGGATCATGCCAAAAAAGCCTGGGTCAACATAATGTACGGTTGCGACGAGTTTTGCACTTATTGCATCGTTCCGTATACCCGAGGCAAAGAACGTTCGCGATTGCCCGAAGAAATCATCAAAGAAGTCCAAGCTTTGGCCGATGAAGGTTATTTGGAAGTAACTTTGCTCGGCCAAAACGTCAATGCTTACGGTAAAGATTTGGAAGGCCGAAACTACGGGTTTGCGGATTTGTTGAAGGATTTGCATAAACTTCCGATTCCGCGCATCCGGTTTACCACGAGCCATCCGCGCGATTTTGACGATGCCACCATCGAAGCGATGGCTTTGGGCGGCAATATCATGCCTCACCTGCATTTGCCGGTGCAATCTGGTAACGACCGGGTCCTGAAAAAAATGAACCGCAAATACACCCGCGAAGAATATATTACCAAAATGAAAAAGTTGAAAGAAGCGGTTCCCGGCATCAGCATTACGACCGATTTTATCGTGGCCTTTCCGAGCGAAACCGAAGAAGAATTCAACGATACCATATCCTTGGTTCACGAAATCCAGTTTGATGGAGCGTTTACGTTTATCTTTTCGCCGCGGGCAGGAACACCTGCCGCAAGCTACCCCAACACTTTAACGCCGGCCGAAAAGAAGGACCGTTTACAACGGCTGAACCAAGTCGTAAACCATTACAGTTTGCTCGGCAACAAACGGTTTGAAGGCCAGATTGTGGAAGTTTTGGTGGAAGGTTTCAGCAAAACCAAACCGGACGTCTTAACGGGTTACACACCGCACAACAAACTGGTCAACTTTGTCGGCGACGAATCGTTAATCGGTACCATCGTCAAAGTCAAAATCGAAAAAGCCTTCAGCTGGCACTTGCGGGGGGTTCTGGTCTAAAGTGCTATTTCCCCTTTCTCAGTCATATAATAAGGTGTCACAAGTCACCGATATTTAGAATATATTGTTACTGAGGAGGGATATTATGAACGAAATTCGCGAGATAGTAACGAGAGCAGTACTAGCGAAAGGCAAAAAATTATTCCGTGTACGCCAAATCATTACTCCCGAACATAGCGCATTCAGTGTTTTAGGATGCTGGGTAATAAATCATGAATTTGAAGCAAGGTTAAACGGCAAACGGGTCGATGTGACCGGCAGCTTTGAAAGCGATATTTGGTATGCCTATGACAACAACAGCCGGACCGAGGTAGCAAGAGGAATCGCATCCTATGAAGATACCATCAAAGTAAGAGAAATCGTCAGCGAAAATATCGGCGATCATTGTGATGTCATCGCGCGCGTCTTGCAACAACCGACCTGCACCAATGCGCGAATCGTCGACGGGGGCATTGAAGTCGAAGTCATCTTTGAAATTTTGGTGGAAGTAATCGGCGAAACCAAGATGATGGTTACCGTATTTACGAATCCGCAACCTTATGAACCAATCGATGACTTTGAAAACGAAATCAACGAAGATTTTTTAAATGAACGTCCCATCGAAGAGTAGTCAACACACTTAGGGGGTATAATGAATTATCATATTGTTCGAACCAACGAAACAATTGAAAAGATTGCGCTACTCTACAATTTATCGGTAACCGAAATCAAAAGCATCAACCAGCATATTACGGCTTGGCATAATTTGATTCCGGGTACGAAACTGCGTTTGCCGGAAATTCCGGAAAACGTGAGCCTGGAGTTATCCGATGTCGAACCTTTTATCGAGGATTATTATCCGAAAATCACCAAGGAACCGCCCGTAAATCCCGAAGAACCAAAGGAAGTCCCGAGGACTCCCGACGAAGCAGAAACGATTCCGGTCAGTGCCGAAAGCCAAGGCGACCAGGCGGCGGAACCACCAAAACAAAATGGTCCGATTTATCAGCCGTATTACTATCCTTACGGTTACTATCCGTATCCATATGCCTATTATTATTCCGCATATCGAAGGCCTCAATTGATTCGTTCCGGCCAAAAACCAAAGCCACAAAAACCATCGTAAAGATGGCTTTTTTGTTGGTCGATAATGCTTGCTAAAATAACCAAAACGCGTTAAAATATATGTAAAAAGGATTGAGTAAGAAATGAGTAAAAAAATCGGATTAGTACTGAGCGGCGGCGGTGCCAAAGGAGCTTATCAAATCGGCGTATGGCAGGCTTTGCTTGATTTGGGAATAGCCCCTCTAATCAGCGGTGTATCGGGCACCAGCGTTGGAGCCATCAACGGGATATTATTTGCCCAAGGCGATATCAAAGTGGGCTACGAAATTTGGGAAAAAGCCAAAGTTGATGCCATCAATGTCAACGATTTAAACAAGCGCCAACGCTTATTATACAAAGTATTCGGCGAACCGAATATGACGGCGGTTTACAATATTACCAGAGCCGAAATATTAAAAACCGAAAACCTAAAAGCTGGTATCAGTCAATACTTGGATTCCGAAAAAATAAAAAAATTCCCGGGAGACTGTTTTGTGGCCTCTCACGATATCAAGAACAATGTCCCGAATTATTTCAACCTTAAAAATTACAACAAAACCGAACAGGTAAAAATCGTTTTGTCTTCCGCTTCCATCCCTTTTATTTTCAGCAGTGTTTCCATCGACGGAAAAAAATACAATGACGGCGGGTTGAGCGACAACACGCCGGTCAAGCCGCTGTATGAAGCAGGCTACGATACTCTTATCGTCGTCTATTTGAATCAGCACGGTTTTTATTCGCCCGAAGCTTTTCCGGGCTGCACTTTGATAAACTTAATCCCTTCGGTTTCTTTGGGCGATTTTCGCACGGGAACATTAAACTTCAGCGCCGAAAAGATCGACAGTCTGATTAAACAGGGTTATGACGATACGATCAATACGTTAGATCAAATGGAAAAACTAAGAACTCTGATTGCCAAGTAAAAAACCAAAGACCCGGGGTTCTTTGGTTTTACGGACGAACGGCGAAACGCACAAGTCCTTGAAGAATGGGAGTTTGAGGGTTGGCTAGAGGCAGAGGATAGGAATAAGGCTTGGGTACGGGATAAGGATATGGCATCGGCAAATAGGTTGGGTATGCTACCGGATAGGGTACGATGCAACAAGGCCTGCGTGCCAGCCAAAACGGCAAGGTTATGGCAGCCCCTACCGCAATCAGCGGCAGTAAAAACCGTTCGCCTTGTTCATTGACGATTTCTTGGTATTGCATTGGTTACCTCCTTCACTTTAATTTATGCCTTGAAGCAAAAGTTGTGCTGGGCTATCATCTTGCCTGCATAATATTTGCGGGGAAATGCATAAATTGAAAAGAGGGTGAATAAATGTGAAAAAATCGACCTGGGTCAGATGTTATACCAACCAATCAATCGATTGCAATGATAATAAAGTAAAGTGTTATAAGTTTCAAAACGGAAACCTTTTGATTGGGGAATACTCGGAAATCACGGACCTTTTGAAAGAAAATGGGGTTAACGATTTTTATTTGGAAGTCGACTATCATAATGCGCTTTTTGATTATCCCCATTATTTAAACCCCGATATCCGAATCGAAAAAGGGGCGGTCATCAGGGAAGGCGTTACCCTAAAAAAGGGAGCGATTGTTTTGATGAACGCAACCGTTAACAAAGGAGCGGTTATCGGCCAAAATACGATGGTTGATATGAATGCGGTGGTAGGCAGTTCCGCAATCATCGGCGACAATGTCCATGTGGCGGCCGGGTCAGTGATTGCGGGGGTGTTGGAACCCCAAGCCAGCAGTCCCGTGGTGATAGAAGACGATTGTTTCATCGGTGCTGGCAGCATAATCTTAAGCGGCATTCGGATCGGAAAAGGCGCCATCGTGGGCGCCGGCAGCATCGTTACCAAAGATGTAAAACCCAATACTTTGGTGTACGGAAATCCGGCCAAAGAAATCGGCCGGGTGGACGAAGCATTGAAACAAAAAACCGCCCTTAATTGGGATTTAAGGGAAGCGGATAATTGAAATAAAGATATTCTTCCAAGCAAAGGTTTTGTTCAAAAATTTTTTTAGCATGTTCGATTCCCACAAAGCGATAGTGCCAGGCTTCATAGGGATAACCGGTAATGTGTTCTTTGTTTTGGGGATACCGCAGGATAAAACCGAATTCATGGGCATGTTGAGCCAAAAACGAACAAACGGCAGTATTCTCAAAATAAGCCGTCAGTCCGCTTTCCAAAGTCGAAACATCGAGCGCAAGCCCCGTTTGGTGTTCGGAGTGTCCCGGTTTTGCCAAATAAAGACGGTTTAAGGGATCGGTTTCTTCCCATAAGGACTGTTGTTTTTCGTAGGGACGGTAAGCCGAAAAAACAAATGCTTCCAACCGAAAACTTTGCAATGCCTGATAAAGCAATGAATAAGCGCTCAGAGCGCTTTTTTTAATTTGCATCGTTTCGTTCGGCCGTTTGATATAACCGACTTCTTGGACGGTTACCAAGTCGGAAGGGATATAATCGGAAGCCAACCGGAATTTGGAATTGACGAGGATAATTCCATCCACCGTGATGGCAGGGTATATTTTGTTTTCCACATCCAAAAAGCGGGGATGATTGATGAGATTCAGGGATTGAATGATTGAATACCCCTGAAGATGGAGAAAATAATAATCCAAAAGTTTTTCGGTCTGAAAAACCGAATATTTGTTAATTTCTTCCCAAAACGCTTTAGGAATCTTTCCTTCGATAATCGTTTTTTCGAGGTGCCGGTACGAAATCAAGTCTTCCGGGTTATAACCCAAAATTTTCAGTTCCTCGGGAAATTCGTAAGAAGCACAGGCAACCAAAAACCAGGCCGTTATAAAAAATAAGTTATAAACAATTATTTTTTTCATGCTTTTCCCCCGGTAGTTATTTTCATTCGTTATTTTTCCCGAAAAAAAGAAAAGCATAAAAAGTTATACGTAATATTATCATTTTTTCGCAAAATATGATAAAATGATTTAAAGCCAGATTCAAGAAAGGATGATTTTGATGACAGTTTTATTAGTCGATGGCAACAGTATCCTCTTTAGGGCTTATTATGCGACGGCCGGTATTCCCGGACGCAGCATTATGCAAACCAAGAACGGTTTTTATACCAACGCGCTCTACGGTTTTGTGGGGATGTTGATTAAAACCATCGGTACCATCAAACCGACTCATATTTTGGTGGCTTTCGATACCAAAGCCAAAACTTTCCGTCACGAAGAGTTTGACGATTACAAAGCCCAACGGAAACCGATGCCCGAAGAACTTGCCATGCAAATTCCTGCCATCAAAGACTTTCTTGATGTGATGGGTATCAAACGTTTGGAAATCGAAGGCTACGAAGGTGACGACATCATCGGAACTTTTGCCAAAAAAGCGAAAAGGCAAAATTACGATGTCATCATCCTAAGCGGCGATAAAGATATGTTGCAGCTTGTCGACAACAATGTTCAGGTCTATCTGACCCGGCACGGCGTATCGGAACTCGAAGCCTTCAATGTCGACAATTTCTACGAAAAGATGCAAATATATCCGAGCCAAGTCGTCGATTTCAAAGCTTTGACCGGCGACAATTCGGATAATTTGCCCGGCATCCGCGGAATCGGACCGAAAACCGCCTATCAGTTATTGGCCGAATATGAAACAATCGAAAACCTGTTTGCCCATGTCGAACAGATTAAAGGAAAAATAAAACAAAACATTATCGAAGACCAAGAAATTTCTCTGAGAACCAAACGCCTGGCGACCATCAATTGCGATGTCGATTTAAAAGAAGATGTTGCTACGCTCAAACGCCAGGGTTTCAATAAACAGGCGCTCCGGCAGTTTTTCGAACGCTATGAATTCAACAACATGATCAGCAAAATCGACACGATTCCCAATGTCGAGGAAACCAAGAACCCACCGGAAACTGTCGAAACAGTGGCCAAACCGAAAGTCGAATTTTCGTTTGACGAGGCCTGCCGGTATTTCAATCAGCCTTCCTTTATCGAAGTCGAACTCGATCATGCCAATTACCATCGCGCCAACGTTTTGGGGCTATCCTTCCTGTTCGAAGAAAAAGGCTTTTTCTTGGAAAAAGAACGCTTGTTTGACGAAAAAGTGGTTCGGTATCTGGAAGACCAGGCCATCAAAAAAGGAACCGTGGACAGTAAACGGTTAATCGCTTCGCTTGCCATACTCGGCATCGATGTGCAGGGAATCGATTTTGACGCAACACTGGGCATTTACTGCGTAAATCCGAGTTTTGTCTCCAATTCGCTTCCGACGATGTTCAGCCGGATGATTCCGTGCGATTTGCCGGAAAACGAAACCGTGTACGGTAAAAAAGAAAAGTATGCGGTTCCGGGTCTGGAATTTTATGCCCAATACAGTTTGGATAAATGTTTTTATGCCCGGGCGGTCAAACAACCGATTATCGATGCTTTGACTTCCACCGACCAGTTATCCCTGTTTACCGAAATGGAAATTCCGCTGGCCAAAGTATTGGCGGAGATGGAAATCAACGGGTTTGCGATTGACAAGAAACGCTTGGTTTCGATTGGCGAAACCTTCAAACAGGAAATCGAACGCTTGCGCAAAGAAATTTACGCCCAGGCCGGCACGGAGTTTAATATCGATTCGCCAAAACAACTGGGACAGGTTCTGTTCGAAAAGTTGGGTTTGGATACCGGACGCAAAAACAAAACCGGTTATTCCACGGCGGCGGATGTCTTGGAGTCGCTTGCGGAAAAACATGAAGTGCCGCGGTTGGTGTTGGAATACCGAAAATACGTCAAACTTTACAATACCTATGTTACGGGTTTAATCGAGGAAATCCATCCGGACGGCAAAGTCCATACGATTTTCAAACAGGCTTTGACCTTAACCGGCAGACTTTCGTCGATTGAACCGAATATCCAAAATATTCCGGTCAAAACCGAAGACGGTCGTTTAATCAGGAGCGCCTTTGTGCCGAGTTACGACGTTTTGGTAAGCGCCGACTACTCGCAAATTGAGTTAAGAATTTTGGCCTCGATGGCAAAAAGCGCCCACATGATTGAGGATTTCAACAACGGTTTGGATCTGCACGCTTCCACCGCCAGCAAAATCAACGACGTACCGCTCGAGGAAGTAACCAAAGAGATGCGAAGGTATGCCAAAGCCGTCAATTTCGGCATCATCTACGGGATGAGCGATTGGGGCTTATCGGAAACTTTGCATATTACCCCGAGCCAAGCGTCCCGCTTTATCGATAAATATTTCGCGATTTATCCGGAAATCAAGGTTTTCCTCGACCGGATTGTCGAAGAAGCCAAACAAAAAGGTTATACCACCACGCTCTTTAACCGGAGACGCTATATTCCGGAACTTTCTAGTCCGAACTTCGCTCTGCGCAAATTCGGGGAACGGACCGCTTTGAATGCCCCGATTCAGGGAACGGCGGCCGACATCATCAAAAGAGCGATGGTCTTGTTGCATCAGGCTTTAAAAGAAGCGAACCTGCAAAGCAAACTGATTGCCCAGGTTCACGACGAACTGGTGCTAGATGTAAAACAAGAAGAACTCGAAACCGTCAAACAAATCGTGAAAGAAAAGATGGAACATGCCGCGGAAATCGGAGTAAAACTCACCGTGGACGTCAAGAGCGGTTCCGATTGGAATATGTAGAAACGATTAAAAAAAATAGAAATAATAAGAGGTGAAGATTGTGATCGATATGATTTATCAAAATATGTTGGTTAGAAGAAGTGTCCGCCAATTCATCAAAGATAAACCGATTTCCGAAGCAGAAATCGAATATATGCTGAAATGCGCCATGCAGGCACCGAGTGCCCGAAACGAACAGGCTTGGGAGTTTATGGTAATCAACGACCGCGCTTTGTTGGATAAAATCGCCTCCAGCCATCCTTACGGCCGAGTACTTGTTACCGCTCCGCTAGCCATCGTGGTTGTGGGAAATACCCAAAAAGTCAAAAGCCAGCTTTTCCCTCAGGATTTGGCGGCCGCTACCCAAAATATTCTCCTCGCCGCAACCGCTCTCGAACTCGGAAGCTGCTGGATGGGCATTCATTTGAATGACGATCGTGCCAAATCCTTAACCGAAGTTTTGTCTTTACCGGAACATATCGTACCGTTTTCGGTAATTGCCATCGGCCATCCGGAAGACCCCAATGCCTTAAAACCGATTGATCGGTATCAACCCGAAGTCGTTCATTATAACCGGTGGTAATATGCCAGAACTTCCTGAAGTTCAAACCGTAATCAATATTTTGCAAAAAAGTATTACCGACGAAACAATCAGCGGCGTCAGAGTAATCTATCCGGGGATTTTACACGATACAACCACGGAAACATTGGAACAGGAATTGCCCCACCAAGTCATCAAAGGGTTTAGACGGAAGGGAAAATACCTAATCTTCCTTTTGTCAAAAGGCAGTTTGATTGTCCATTTGCGCATGGAAGGTAAATTTTATATTTTGCCCCAAGATGCCGGAATCGAAAAACATGTTCATATCGTGATTTATTTTGAAAGCGGTAAAGCCATTCATTATCACGATGTGCGAAAATTCGGAACGTTTACTTATCTGCCTACCAATGACTGGAAGGCGATTTCCGCTTATCCGATGTTGGGAAAACTCGGAAAAGATGCGAATGCCGAGTGGGAAGAAGACGAATTGTATTATTTGATTCATGACAAAAAAACTCCCGTTAAAGCGGTTTTGCTCGATCAGACCGTGATTGCGGGGCTCGGAAATATTTATGTCAACGAAGTTTGCTATTTGGCGAAAGTCCATCCTTTGCGCCTGGCATCTTCCATTTCCAAAGAAGAAGCCAATAAAATCAGTTTCTTTGCCAAAAAGGTTTTGGACGAAGCGATTGAATACGGCGGAACCACGATTCGTTCCTATACCAGCAGTTTGGGTGTTACGGGACGCTTTCAACAGTTTCTCCATGTTCACGGCAAAGAAGGCGAAAAATGCTCGGAATGCGGCACCGAAATCATCAAGTTAAAAGTGGGCGGTCGCGGAACCTACATTTGCCCTAAATGCCAAGTCTTAAGACCCAAAGTTGTGGCGATTACCGGCGGCATTGCGACCGGCAAAAGCACCTTGGTCAGACTTTTAAGGGAAGCCGGCTTTCAGGTTTGGGTGGCCGACGAAGAAGTGGATCTTTTATACCGGAAAAAAGCCGTAATCGACGAGGTGGCCAAACGCTTTCCGGAAGTTTGCATCGAAGGAATCATCGACCGGAAGAGTTTGGGCAAACTTATTTTTTCGGACGAAAAGGCGCGTAAAGACTTGGAAGCCATCATTCATCCGTTTGTTTACGAAGCTTTGGATGAGTGGATCAAAGAACACCAGGACGAAAAGTTTGTGTTTGCGGATATCCCGTTATTATATGAAACCAATCGGGAAAAATGCTTTGACGAAGTTATCGTGATAACGGTCCCGTTAGAAATCAATGTCCAACGCCTGATGGCCAGGGACGGTATCGACGAACAATATGCCATGCAAAAAATCCATTCCCAGATGCCGCTCGAGGAAAAAGCGGTTAAAGGAAATTATGTTATCGATAATGCCGGCTCGATTGTCGATACGGCGCATCAATTGAATAAAATTCTACAAAAGATAAGGAGATGAATGACTTGAGCGGTGAATTTTTAGTAAAAAGCG
Source organism: Caryophanales bacterium UBA1427 (assembly GCA_002329485.1). Lineage (GTDB taxonomy): Bacteria > Bacillota_I > Bacilli_A > ML615J-28 > CAG-313 > UBA1427. The sequence continues at coordinate 66,369 of DCTZ01000032.1, forward strand.
TAGCTACCTCGGATACGGCCAGTCAAGAATTGTTAACCCATTATTATCGCAATGATTACAATACGGTAAAAAATTGTGTTTTGGAAGTTGCCAAACAATTGAATTATACCGTGGAAACGGTCGACGACCGCTTCAAAGAAATCTTCTTGCAAGGGGCGAAAAGTCATATCATTGTGAATATGGTCAATATTACTTACTATGAAACAGCCCTTGATTTGACTGTATACACATATTGGACCTTAACCAAGAAAAAAGCTGTCCAGATCGTGACGGATTTCTACGCGCGGTGCGATCGCAAGCTCAATTTTAAAGGGAAAGGGTTAACTAAATGAAAAAAATGGAAGATTATCTTCTTGCCGATCATTTTGTGGTGGTCATTCCCGATATTATTACACCCTATGAACAAAAAATCCTAACCTATTTATATGCACCGTTTCTCGGTCCCCAAGCCAAGTCGTTATATACAACTTTTTACAGTTTGGTAAAACCGGGGGAAACCGAATCGGAAATGATGAGTCATTCAGCTTTCTTTAATATCATGCAAATCAAAAAACCGGAAAAATTTTTGGAAGACCGCTCCGTTTTGGAAGCGCTCGGTTTATTGGAAACTTATTTTTATGAAACCAAAGACGGCGAACCCAACCGCTATATCTACCTGATGAAAAGAGTTTTGGATCCTTATGCTTTTTCCCAAGACCCCAATCTGTCACATCTTTTGCGAGCCAAAATTGGCGACGAAACTTACGAGAAAATCATGGTTGATTTGTTGATTCGGAATTTCGACATCAGCAAGTTCCAAAATATTTCCAAAGCCTTTGACGAAGTGTTTACCATCACCGAGGATTTGCCGATGATTGATTTTTCCGCTTGGTGGGTCGACGCGAAAAACAAAGGTGTCAGGGTGAAAAACGTCCATCAACAATTCGAAAATATCAAAGTGCAATTGTTGGCTCAGGGCGATTGGGCACCGGAAGTTCTCAATGACCCGAGGCTCAAAACCGAAACCAACCGTTATTGCTTTTTCTATTGTCTGACAACCGAAGAAATGGCTCAAGCCATTCTGCTTTCTGCTACTTCAGATTATCAAATCGATTACGAGAAATTGCCGGAAGCGGTAAAAATTGTTTATGCCAACAAAAAGCAGCCGGTTGCTGTGAAAAAAATCGGCACAGTTCTTCCTAAAGCAAATTCGGAATTGGTAAAAAAACTGGAAACGACCTCTCCGGCCAAAGTATTCGAAGGAAAAACCGGCACGGAGTTACTGCCGAACGAAATCCAAATCTTCGATCAATTGCAAAGGAAAACCGGTGTCAGTATCGGTATCATCAATGTTTTGATGCTTTATGTTTTGGAAGAAAAAGGNNGGAGAAGTACCGAGTTACAATTTTTATTTAAAAATTCTTAATACTTGGATTCGTAAAGGCATAAAAACCACCGAGGAAGCGTTGAGATATATCAATTCGACTCCCCTTTCGCGAAAATCTCCGCGCAAAGAAAAGCCGGTTCCCGAATGGTTCGANNAGAGGAACGCAAAAAGCAGGAATCCGAAGAAAATATGCTTTCCATGGAAGAATTGGAAGCCATTTTCAAGCCCAAGAAAAAGGGTAAATAGAAACGAGGTATGTTTATGAACAATGTAAAAGCAAAAAAAGATACCAAAACACCAGGCGAACAATTATCGATGCATCAAATGGTAAACGGCGTTCTAAAAAACCCTGAAATAGCCCGTTTCGTCAAAGCCAATAAGTTGACCAAAGAAGATGTCGAAAACAATTTATCGCTTTTTTTGGCCTTTCAGTTGCGAAGCGAAATCTGCCAAAACTGCTCAGGCTTGGATAAGTGCGGTCAATCCCTCCGAGGAAAAGAGCCTTTCCTCGATAATGACGAAGGCTATTTGGTTTTGGACATCCGGGATTGCAAATATCAGCAAATAGAAAACGAACGAATTCAAAAAAGCGAACGCTTGGAATTTATCGGCCCGATTCCGAACGGCTCTAATACCGATGATGTTATCGTGAACCAGAAAAGAAGAGCGATTCTTTCGCAAATCAATAAATTCATTGAAAATTACCCTAAACCTCAAAAAGGCATTTACCTTTACGGTCCGTACGGTTGTGGAAAATCCTTTTTGATGTGGCATTTGGCCCGCCAATTGACCGAACTCGGCGCAAATGTCCTTTTTGTTTATTATCCGGAATTTGTAAGGCTCATCAAAAGCACCATCGGCCGGGACAGCGGAATGTTTGACGATTTGACCAACCAATTGAAAGAAGCCGAAATCCTGATTTTGGATGATTTGGGAGGAGAAATGTCTTCGGCCTTCATTCGGGACGAAGTTTTGAGTCCGATTTTGCAGGAACGGATGTTGCAAAGAAAACCGATGTTTGTTACATCCAATTTAAGCCGCGATCAATTGACGGAACACTTGCGCGATACCGGAAAGGATTCCGATATCGTTAAGGCCGAAAGAATTGTGGAAAGAATGAAGACTTTGATGGATTTTATTCCGTTGGATGACAAAAATTACCGGTTGTAATCTGAAAACCTGTGAAAGAGGAAAATTTAGGCAATCGAGTTCTCAGACGCTACAGAAAGCGTTTTTTGGGTCCAAACGATTGACAAATAGGTATAAATCGAATATAATTAAGCAAAATAACAAAAATGCGACGAATGGGACAAGATAAAAGGATAACTTTTTTTCAGCGAGGTAGGTTTGGTGGAAGCTACCAAAAAAGCCCTTTTGTTACCACCCAGGAGCAGCTCAATCGAAATTGAGCCGGATCAAGCCCGTTATGCTTAAAGAGGCAAAAAACAGTCGGAAAAACCTTGAATAAATGGTTTTTTAATGTTTTTTGCGAATTAAGGTGGTACCACGAACAACACTCGTCCTTATCCAGAGGATGAGTTTTTTTATTTCACGATAGGAGGACATTATGAAAATCTATTTTCCAGACGGAAACAGTAAAGAATTTGCGCAAGGCGCAAGTGCTTATGAAATAGCTCAGGCTATTTCGGTAAGTTTAGCCAAAAACGCCATTGCAGCAAAAGTGGATGGCGAACTCTATGATTTGCATCGGCCGATTAACCACGATGCGCATTTGGAAATCGTAACCGATACCAAGGAATTGACCGATTTGCTTAACCATTCCTGTGCGCATTTGTTGGCCCAAGCCATCAAAGAAATGTATCCCCAAGCGCTTTTCGGCGTCGGCCCGACCATAGAAGAAGGCTTTTATTATGACATGGATTTGGGCGATGTCAAAATCAGCGAAGAAAATTTCGGGGAAATCGAACGCAAAATGTTGAAATTGGCGGAACAAAACTTTCCGATTGTCCGCAAAGAACTTTCGCGTTCCGAAGCTTTGGAATTTTTCAAAAATGACAAATACAAAGTGGAATTGATCAACGATTTGCCGGAAGGCGAAGTTATTACCGCTTATTCCCAGGGTTCGTTTACGGATTTATGCCGCGGCCCGCATTTGCCTTCGACCAAATGGCTTCGTCATTTCAAACTATTGAACGTAAGCGGTGCTTATTTCAGAGGCGACAGTAAACGCGAACAATTGCAACGAATTTACGGAATTGCTTTCTTCACCAAAGAAGAACTGACCAAGTATTTGGAACTTGTGGAAGAACGCAAAAAACGCGATCATCGCCGACTCGGAAAAGAGCTCGATTTGTTTATGATTAGCGAATTCGGTCCGGGATTCCCGTTCTGGCTTCCGAACGGTATGATTTTAAGACGCAATCTCGAAGAATTCTGGTACAAAATCCATACCCAAGCCGGTTACCAATTGATTCAAACACCGATTATGCTCGATAAGAGCCTGTGGGAAATTTCCGGACACTGGACAAATTACCGTGAAAACATGTACGTTGCGGAAATCGACGACCGGGAATTCGCCATTAAACCGATGAACTGTCCGGGCGGAATCTTGGTTTACAAACGTGACATCCATTCTTACAAAGATTTTCCGCTTCGTTTGGCCGAACTCGGTTTGGTTCATCGCCATGAAGCAAGCGGTGCTTTGACGGGACTCTTCCGCGTACGAAACTTTACCCAAGACGATGCGCACATCTATTTGCGTTTTGACCAAATCGTCGACGAAGTGGCTAGATTAATCGACTTGTTCGATTATGTTTACGGCATTTTCAACCTCAGTTATCATATCGAATTGTCGACCCGTCCGGAAGAAAAATACATCGGCTCGATTGAAGTTTGGAACAAAGCCGAAGAAGCTCTGGCGGACGCCTGCACCAAAGCGGGTCATGAGTTCAAAGTCAATCCGGGCGACGGAGCGTTCTACGGTCCGAAACTCGACTTTAAACTCCGCGATTCCATGGGCCGGATTTGGCAATGCGGAACGATTCAGCTTGACATGAATTTGCCGGAACGTTTTGACCTTCATTATATCAACGACCAAGGCGAAAAGGTTCGTCCGATTATGCTGCACCGCGCGCTCTTCGGTTCGCTCGAACGCTTTATCGGTATCCTGATTGAACACTATGCGGGAGCATTTCCGCTCTGGCTTGCACCGAGACAAATCGTTATCGTCCCGGTCAACAATGCGTCCCACGGCGATTATGCCAATAAACTAAAGGAAATTTTGGCTGAGCAAGATTTCAGAGTCGAAGTCGACATGCGCGACGAAAAGATGAATTACAAGATCAGAGAAGCGCAAACCAAGAAAATCCCTTACACGATTGTGGTGGGCGACAAAGAAAAAGACGAACAGCTTATCACTTACCGTCCGTACGGTAAGAACGAATCGAAGACGCTTTCTATCGCGGAATTTGTCGCTAAACTAACAGAAGAAGTGAAAACCTTCGGAAAAAGCAAAGAATAAAGAGTTATTTTCGCATTAAGATGTTCATGGCAAAACAAGTGGAGCGTTTATTTAAAAAAACGCTTTACGGAATTTGTCAAAAAGCTTATCAAAGCAAATAAAAAGACTATCATTTTCAAAAAGGAAAGGGTAGTCTTTTTTTGCCTATGCCTATACCTTAAGCGGGATTTGTCATATAATGGGTTTGAAAGGAAGGAGTATATGAATATGAGTATGAATATAAATCCAAACAAACGCTTCACAAGCGGCTATGATGAGTATGTCGTAAAACAAGGCGATTCGCTGTATCAAATAGCCAAATTGTTCAATACGACCGTAGCCGATATCAGCGATGCCAATATGTTGACGAGTTCCACGATTTATCCGGGGCAGGTTTTGATGATACCGAAAGCAGGCTTGCAACAATTCACCGTTTTCGAAGATTACCGTACGGTTGAAGGCGACACCATGGCGGGAATCGCCCAAAAGACCGGCACGTCTTTGGCACTGCTCGGAACCTATAACGATTTCGGGGCGTTGAAACTTGAGAAAAACCAAATCGTCAAAATCCCGCGACGGGGAGGAACTTATCAGATTTCGGAAGGGGATACGGTTAGCCGAATTATTCACCAAACCGGCAAAACCGCCCAAGAATTGCTGGAACTTAATGCGGGTACTTGGCTGAAAAAAGGCACAACCATCCGTATTGCTTAAAATCAAAACAAAATGTTTTGTGAAAAGGCTTTGTGCCTTTTTTCTTTTTGCGTAAAAAAACAACGGCTTTTGGCAAAAATATGGTATAATCTATATACTATGAAATATGAACAGAAAGTATGTGATGTCTTTATGAATAAAAAAGAAACAGTAACCGTAATCGGAGCGGGGCTTGCGGGGAGCGAAGCCAGTTATCAATTGGCCGAACGGGGATTCAAAGTCAAACTTTACGAAATGCGTCCGAAAAAAATGACTCCCGCCCATCAGACGGGCTTTTTTTCCGAACTGGTCTGCAGCAATTCCCTCCGAGCAAGTTCTTTGGAGAATGCGGTGGGGGTGCTTAAGGAAGAGATGCGCCTTCTTGATTCTTTGATCATGAAGGCAGCCGATGCCACGAAAGTGGAAGCAGGGGGAGCTTTGGCGGTAGACAGGGAAAAGTTTGCTTTCTTTATCACCGAAACCTTAAAGAACCACCCTAATATCGAAATCATCAACGAAGAGGTTACGAAAATTCCGGAGGGAAATGTCATTATCGCAACCGGTCCGTTAACGAGCGACGCTTTAAGCAAAGAAATAACGCTCCTGTTGGGCGAAGATGATTTGTACTTTTTTGACGCGACGGCGCCGATAGTCACGGCCGATTCCATCAACCGCGATATTGTGTTTGAAGCATCCCGTTACAACAAAGGCGAAGCCGCTTATCTTAATGCCCCCATGACCGAAGCAGAATTCGACCGTTTTTACGAATTCCTCATTTCCGCATCCACCGTGCAAACCAAAGATTTTGAAGTCAAAGTTTTCGAAGCCTGTATGCCGATTGAAGAAATGGCCAAACGCGGCAAAGAAACCTTATTGTTCGGTCCGATGAAACCGGTCGGTTTAACCAATCCGAAAACCGGAAAAAGAGCGTTTGCGGTGGTGCAACTTCGGAAGGACAATGCCATCGGCAGTTTATACAATATTGTCGGATTTCAGACGCATTTGAAATTTCCGGACCAAAAGAAACTGATTTCGCTCATTCCCGGTTTGGAAAAAGCGGAAATTGTGCGGTACGGGGTAATGCATCGCAATACCTATATCAATTCGCCCAAACTTTTGAACCCGGGTTTCCAATATAAAAACAACCCCAAGGTGTTCTTTGCCGGTCAGATGACGGGAGTGGAAGGTTATGTGGAATCGGCTGCCAGCGGATTGGTTGCCGGAATAAACATGGCCCGAATGTTGGAGGCCAAACCTTTTATGACCTTAAGCGCAAATTGCGCCATCGGGGCTTTGTCGCTTTATGTTACCAATCCGGCAATCAAGAAATTTGAACCGATGAATGTGAATTTCGGCTTGTTCAATCCTCTGAGCGATAAAATGCCGAAAAAAGCGCGCAAAACGGCTTACGGCGAACGGGCTTTGAAAACTCTTCAGGAAATCATTGTTTCCGAAAACATCGACAGTTAAAAACATTAATTTTTTTAGATTTGACAGCAGTTAGGCAAAAGGATTAAATGATTGTAAAAAAATCAAAAAAGTGCTAAAATAGTTTTTGAATAATGGAGGTATCAAACATTATGAAGTATTGTACGCATTGTGGCACTCAGTTGAATGATTTTGCGGCAGTGTGCACTCACTGTGGCTGTATGGTGGGAAATATTAACATTCAACAGGGCCCAAAAGAAGAGGATGCCCCAAGTACCGGATTTGCCATTTTGGGATTCTTTGTTCCGCTTGCGGGATTGATCCTTTGGTTGGTTTGGAAAGATGAATTTCCGCTTCGGGCAAAATCTGTCGGAAAAGGAGCACTAATCTGTGTTATCGTTAATGTCGGTTTAGCGTATGTTTACGTTATTGCGATTATAATCTTTTTATTGGTGAGCCAATCGATTAATATCAACGTTCCTGGTTTTAACCAATTTGCTTTCTTTATTCAATCATTAATTCATTGGTAATACCTTTCAAATAAATCAAAATCGGTTGATTATCGGAAAATGAAACCCAAAACTTCGTCAAAGAATTTTTGGTTTTTTTATATCTAAAATTGACATATCTTGGAAATAATTGAATAATGAAAAAAAATATTGGGGGGTAAAAATGAAATACATTATTGGACTAGATCTTGGAATTAATAATGTGGGATGGTCAATTGTTAATCAAGAAACAAATGAAATTGTAGATTGTGGAGTTGTACGCTACCAGGAAAGTAGTGATGCTCAAGAGCGAAGGAAACTCCGTGCATCCCGCAGATTACGCAATCGTAGGTTGCATCGGGTGGAAAGACTTGCTTTGCTTTTTAAAGAAAATGGTATTCCGACCCAAAGAACAATCGAACCTGAACTAATAACTAAAAGAGCAAAGGGATTAAAAGAGGAATTGTCTGTTCAGGAAATTGTTAATATTATTTATTATTTTGCCATGCATCGAGGTTATATTCCGTTTGATGATGAGAAACAGGAAAGGGAAGTAGTTCAACTGGATGACAATCAATTTCCGTGCGAATTTATTATCAACGAATTCAAAAAATACGGTAAATACCGTAATTCGAACAAGTTAATTAAATGTTCGGATATTATTCGGGAAATTAAACAAATTCTTGAAACCCAGAGGACTTTTCATCCAGAGTTAACTCCAGAATTAACCGATAAGATAATCAAAATTATTACAAGTAAACGGGAATTTTATGAAGGGCCGGGAGGAGCAAGAATTAATCAATTGACTCCTTACGGAAGGTTTAGAACTGCTGCCGATTTAGAAGAATATAAAGTCAATCCGCAAAAATACAAGTATTTGTATGAAAAACTAATTGCAAAGTGTAAAATAGCTTTAGGCGAAACCTGTGCACCAAGGATAAATTATTTTGCGGAAGAATTCAATTTCCTTAACGACTTTATTAATATGAAAGTAAAAGATGTTACTTTACTTCCTCAGGAATTTGCATATAAAGTTGATGAAAAAGGAAAATTATCGGGCGAGACTATTTTGGAAATAAGAGATTATGTTTTAAGTAATGAAACTGTTCGTCTTGATAAAATGTTTAAACAAATTCTTGGAACAGGAATTGAAAATATTGAAGGATATCGCATTGACAAAAATAAAAAACCGGAAGTATCGTTGTATGATTTTTACAAATACGTAATAAAACAATTTTCTCAAAATAATTTAAACCCGACTTGGCTTTACGACAAGGACAAAAAAATTTACAATAAAACAATGTATGTTTTAACAGTAGTTCCTTCCAGTGTACAAATTGAAGAAATGCTTATCGAAAGAATTCCTGAATACTCTTTTTCCCAAGAGGAGATTAATGTTCTAAAAGGAATAAAAACAAAAAAAATCACCAATAACCGAGGAATGTACCATTCGTTAAGCGAAAAAGTATTATTAAGAACTTTAGCTGACATGAAAAAAACACAGTACCAATTAAATTACATGCAGTTGATGAAAGAATTGGACTACGAAAAGGAAGCAAAAGAGTACTTTGAGAAAAACTATACAAATCGAACCGTTGAACCGTATCTTGTTGAGAAAAAATACATTGATGGATTAATTGCAAATCCTCAAGTGAAAAAAACCCTTCGAAAAGCCATAAGCGTCATTAATGCCATCATCAAAAGGTATAAAGAATATCCTACCGTAATTGCCATTGAATCTACCCGCGAAATGAATAGTAAAGCAAAAAAAGATGCTATTATAAAAGAACAAGCAAAGCTAGAAAAATTAAGGAAAGATGCCATAACATTTTTAGAAGAAAATGATTTGCGAGTTAATGAAACAAATATTCTCAAGGCAATGTGCTATAAAGAAACCAATGGACACTGTATGTATTGTAATACTCCGATTCCAGCATCTCAATTATCGACTCTTGAAATTGAACATATACTCCCAATTTCTCAGTCTTATGATGATTCGTTTGATAATATTACCTGTGCTTGTTTAAAATGCAATATGGAAAAATTAAAAAAGACTCCATACGAATTTTTAATGAGCATTAATTCATATGAACCATTTAAAGAGAGAGTGATTGATTTACCAATCTCTGACAAGAAAAAAAACAATTTGCTTTTTGAAGGAGATATTTCCAAATATGAATTAAAGTTTATCAATCGTAATTTGCGCGATACTGCTTATGGTTCAATGGCCTTAGCGGAAGAATTAAGAAAATTCAATGTCTTTTTGGAAAGAAAAACAAACCGTTATATAAATATTGTGACAATTCCTGGTCAAATGACCTCAAAGATGANNATGAGAAGAAAATATGAATTGGAAGAAAAAGATCGCACTCAATTGTACCATCACGCAGTAGACGCAACAATTGTTGCAAGTATTGCAAATACTCCAGTTGGTAGATTAATAATTAAAGGACAAAATGACGCCAAATTTTGGTTTAAAAACAAAGAAAAAAGGTTAGAATTATCAAAACTATTTCCATATGCTGAACTCGAAAACATAAAGGAAATAAAAGAGTTAATCCCCAAAAAAGGTGAAGAGTTACTTTGCGAAAAAGATGATAGAATAAAGCGGTCTTTTGAGGTTAAAAAAAGCATAAATCAACAAATAGCAAATCAAAATATCGTAAAGTATAAAATCATTGATGGAGAATATTATTTAGTACAACAAATAAATAATATTTATGAGGAAAAGAGCAACGATATTTTTTATAAACTATTTGATGAAAGCAAGAAAGATAAAATCCTATTATGCGAATTGGAAGACCCAAAATTATACAATAGACTAAGGGAAATATTTTATGCACATGAAAAATCCAAAATTAACCCTTTTTTGGAATATTGCTTATTTGAACACGGCATTGAAACCACACCAAATAATTTCAATTATTTGATTCACGGAATAAAAAAATCTCCAAATAAACCAAATAGTCCTATTGTTAAAAAATTGCGTTATTTGGAAAGGAAAACAAATCCGTATATTTTTAAAAAAGCAGATTTAAATCGGAAAAGGAATAATTTTGGAGAATTTGTTATTCCAAAATTAAAAGACAAAACCATTAACGGATTAGATAGTCTTTCACAGTATTGTGTGGAAGTATATTATGACTCAGATGCGCAACGCTTTATCTTTTTGCCGATTTATATGGTAAGTGTTGATATCAATTCCAAGAAAATTAACCGCGAAGAACGTTATTATAAAGAAACGGTTGCAAGGTTAATCGGTAAAAAAACCCCACTTTATATTACCACCCTTTATACTGGTAATTGGTGCAAAGTAGTTAAGAGGGATTCCTCTTTTTCACAAGGAAGATTTATTTATTATCATAAAACTCATAACAAATTGGTTTTTGGAAAGGACGGATCTTACTCGTCTTCAGATGCCTTTTATATGACCACTAACGATAAGCAAATAATTATTTATGGCTTAGATATTTTAGGAAAAAAATATAAAATACTTGACTCAAATGACATCATATAGTATAATAAAAGTGCGCTAGACGTAGCGCATAACACTCAAATTTCACAGTCGTTCCTATTATAACACGAATGTGGAACCCAGGGAGAGGAGTCAAATCCTCTCTTTTTTTTCAACGGAGGAGATATGGGTTGGAGATATGTTTGTATTGATGAAGCAAGTCGAATAAATTACCGATTAAATAATATAGGTATAGTTTATAAAGATGAAACAATTTGGATAAATCTTGATGAAATAGATTCTGTTATTATTACTGATTCTCGCTGTAATACTTCAATCAGGTTATTGCAGGAGTTGGTGGAAAAAGGAATCAACGTGATTATTTGTTCAAATAATCATATGCCAGTTGGTTTATTTTTGCCGTTTCAAAACCATAGCCGAAGTTCAAAATATAACAAGTGTCAATTGGAATGGTCAATAGCCATTAAAAAAGCTGTGTGGAAAGAGATAGTGAAAAATAAAATAGCTTTGCAGAGTGCGGTACTCGAGAAGTGGGGTAAAACGAATAAAATTCCATTATTGACTCAATATATTTTGGAAATTGAAGATGGCGATCCAACAAACCGCGAGGGTTTGGCGGCAAAAGTTTATTTTCGCGAGTTGTTTGGTGAAGGTTTTTCCAGAGAAAGAAGAGATGAAGGAATTATAAACTCTTCTTTGAATTATATTTATCAAATTGTTAGATCAAAGATTGCTCAGGTAATTGTAGGGCATGGTTATATTCCGAGTTTGGGCATTTTCCATATTAGTGAATATAATTATTTTGGGTTTGCGGATGACTTGATAGAAGTCTTCAGACCAATTTGTGATCATTATGTAATGAGATTGTTGCAAAAGGAGGATATAAAATTTATGTCGCCAACCTTCAAAGAAAAACTGGTTGGGATATTGCTTGAACAAGTTGAAATAAGTGGTTCCAAACAAAAGGTATCAGAAGCTATTAAAATATATGTCCGTTCGGTTACAGATGCTTTAACAAATCAAAACATCGACTTAATTCAATTTCCATTTTTTATCCATGAAAAGTGACTATCGAAAAATGAGGATGATTTTGTTTTTTGATTTACCGGTAACGGAAGAGGATGATTTGAGGAGTTATCGTATTTTTGTAAGACAATTGAAAAAAATAGGTTTTTACATGCTTCAGTATTCGGTCTATGCCAAATCGCTTACAAATGCTTCTGATTTTGATAAGGTAGGTTTAAAAGTAATCAATATATTGCCCAAAAGAGGACATATAATTATCCTTAAATTGACAGAAAAACAATATGACGATATGATTTATCTAAGTGGCGAAAAGAACCGTCATGACATGATAGTTGGATCAAAAGAAATAGTTTATTTTGGTGGTGGCGACTTTGATTGAAATGAATGTTATTTCTGACAAAATAAAAGTCGATTCCTTATTTCTCAAAAAAAAGAATAATATTATTGTTGAGAATTACCATGTTCTGCAAAGTTTCCTTTCGGTGTTCTTTGATATCAACAACCCCAATACAACAATAGAAATAGGAAACAAAAAAATTGATGCCAAAAAAGCATATGTATTGAATTTGCTTGATTATGAAAGCTTGTTTATTCAAACCAGTCTTAGAAAAGGGTCATTAATGTTTGATTACATAATAAAAGAAATTGAAGATAAACTTGACGAAGCAAGTTATCAAATAAATCAATTTCTCGACAAAGTATTTCTTGAAACGGTAAAGAATTCTGTTATTAAGTATAATCTGACATTTGATATAGATGTGGTAAAACTAGTCACACAATTTGCTGAATTTGAAAACCAAATTGATTCTCGTGAATATCTGAAAGTCATAAAAATACTATTACAATCTTTTATTGAAAAAAATCCAAATAAAACCATAATAGTGTTTACAAACGAAAACATTATCGGAAATGTTTTAGATGATGTAGATG